>JBAXMF010000479.1:0-2379 GCA_037134435.1 Methanomicrobiales archaeon
CCTGGAGTATTTACATGAACAGGGGGTCCGGAAAGATGCATGAAATTCACGCCGGTATCCAACGAGAGGGTCATTTGCTTTGACCCCCCAAAACAGGCCTTCCTTTCACTTTTCACCTACTTTAGCCCATCAGACAAGAGATCTGCCTCCCAAAAGCGTACATTAGCGTTTTATAGTTCGATGAAAAATGCTCCGTTTGGCCTGAATAGCAAGGAAATAGCGTATTTTAAAAAAAGTGTGTAAAAGTGTACGGTTTTTTGCACATATTCCGGAAAATGGCCGATGCCGGGGCAAGGGCCCACCGTCGGAGAGGGACAGAGCAACCCTGTGTCTTTCAAAGGATCGGTGATTTGAGAAGGATCTGGTTTTTTTAGGATTCCAATACACCCTAACCAGCGACACATTAATAATCCTAATCGTGATTAGTACTAATCATGATTAGAGAGTTCATCGACCGCGAGGAAGAGCGTGCTCTGCTGGAGCGTGAATGGCAGGATTCCGGGGGCCGGCTCATCATCCTCTACGGCCGGCGGCGGATCGGAAAGACCCGGCTCATCGATGAATTCATCCGGGACAAGCCCGGCATACTCTATATCGCAGAGGACGCATCCCCGCATATCCAGATCGCGCAGCTCAAGAGCCGTTGCGCGGAGTATTTTGGCGATCCCCTTCTCGCTGAGCTGGATATCAGGACATGGGATCAGCTATTTACCTATCTCGCACAAAAACCGCTGGATAAGAGGACGTACCTTGTAATTGACGAGTTTACGTACCTGATAAGAAATGACCCCTCTGTTCTTTCTGCGCTCCAGAAAGCCTGGGACCGTAGTATCACCGGCTCTGACTGGTGCCTTCTTCTCTCCGGCTCGATACTCTCGCTCATGAGCGATCTTGCCCTCTCGTCCACATCCCCGCTCTATGGCCGGAGGACGCGTGACCTGCTGTTAGGGCCGTTAAGGTTTTCCGATGCGAGGAAGTTTTTCCATTTCCCGTTCCCTGAAGCCCTGAAAGTGTACCTGTCTATCGGCGGGGTTCCGGAGTATCTTCTCAAGGCTGGCGCGTATGAGGATTGCGATTCGTTTTATACAACCGAGTTTTTCAACCGCTACGGTTACTTTTACCACGAACCGTACTTTATCCTCTCGCAGGAGTTCCGGGAGCTTAAAATTTACCAGTCCGTCCTCCACGCGATTGCGCTTGGCAACACTGCACCGACTGCGATTGCCCAGTTCTGCGGTCTCGACACCCGCCACGTGTACCCGTACCTCGAATCTATGATCCGGCTGGGGCTTGTGGAAAAAGAGGTGCCGCTCCTGGGTCATTCCCGCCAAGCGATATACCGGATCCGGGACCGGGTCTTTGATTTCTGGTACTGCTATGTGTTCCCGCGCCGGCAGGAGATCGAGACCGGGCATCCCGGTTCCGTTCTTCCGGATATCAACCTGTTCTTTGGCAGGCAGTTCGAGGCGTTCGTGCGAAACGAGTATGCCGCAATTGTCCTGCCGGGATACCGTACTGGCCACTGGTGGTATAAGGAGGATGAGATCGATCTCGTGGCGACGGACGATACTTCATCCACCGTTATCTTTGGCGAATGCAAATGGGGGGATGTCAGTCTTCATCAGGCTAAAAAACTTCTCGCCCTCTTAAAAACAAAGTCAAAGCTCGTGCGTGCCGACCAGTACCGCCACCGGAAGTACGCGCTGTTCTCTGCCGGGACAATTGAAGGGAAGCTCAGGTTGCGGGACGATGGCTATCTTGTTTTTGACAGCGCTGACTTAGAAGAGTCCTGACGGTAAAAAAGAGGTCGGTCGCGATGGAGGGGCGACCGGGTTTTTCTTTTTGTACTATTTTTATCGCCCTGATGAAATTATCGGGCGGCTGCTTTTCGTTTTGGGTTGTTTGTGCTCGGTCGGGTCAGTGAAGGTGGTGACGAGCTTTGATACCGGAGAGGGGATGGGGGTTGTGGGATATAAGAGGGGGTCCGGATGAATGCGTGAAATTCACGTCGATGTCCTACGTGGAGAAACTTCGATTTGACCTCCTAAACAGGCCTTCCTTTCATTTTCCCCCTACTTTAGCCCATCAGACAAGAGATCTGCCTTCCAATAGCGTCTATTAGCGTTTATTTTGGAGCCTGAATTATGCCGAATTCCTCCGATCGGGGCTCATTATGAAGTTTTTAGAAATGCCTGTGCCGGAATTAGCTGGATTTGTGCCGGAATTGGTACCCAGACCCTTTCACTGAAAGTGGGTCTACGACGGAGAAGTGGGTTTGGCGGAGTGCAGATCTCTCAGTGTCCCGGGCCTGAATGTTCGATCCCAAAAACAGGCCTTCTTTTCACTTTGACCGTGCTACCTATCCAGCCACTATGAGTT
>JBAXMF010000480.1:0-2377 GCA_037134435.1 Methanomicrobiales archaeon
AAAACGCTAAGATTGAACACCTTGAACGCTGAGTTGAACACCTCTCGTACTCATTTCTCAAAAGAATATTATTGTCAATTCTGAATTTATCGAGACAGACAAATAAACCTCAATATTTTCTGATAATTTTTCAGCTCAATCCTCAAGAAATAGTTGAGGATTAGAATTTTGGAGGCCATATAAGTTCTACATTGAGACCTCCGAAGAAAACCATCAAGGGAGGGGGACAGATATCCCCCTCCCTTTGAACCCACCCCTTTCACAGGATAGGCTTGGGGGGAGGGACAAGCCTCCCCCCTTCGCCACGAATTACTTATCTGGATATTGAAATTTCGATAATTGCCGTAAGGTGGGTAAACACTTTTTTGGAGCAACGGATCTCAAATCCCCTTGCGAAAACAAAGAATCCCTCCCTCTCTTGGGATTCAGCGTTGCCCTACAGCCCCCGAAAAGTAATTCAGAAGAATTTGATTTTTTTCTCCGTCGAATACCTTGTTGGTATCAAATCGATGCCAAAAAGGAATCTCAACATGAAAAACTACAAGGAAATCCTGAGATTGAACAGTCTTGGGATTAATAACACGCAGATTGCTATTTCGTGTAATTGTTCACGGACAACGGTAATCAGCACACTGAAACGAGCTGCAGAATGGGATCTTGAGTGGGAAAAAGTCAGGGATTGGAGTAATGAGGAACTAGCAAAAAAAATTGTACCCTCCTATGCAGTCATTGCTTCGTATCAAATGCCAGATTATGACTATATACACCGTGAAATGGCAAAGAGTGGTGTTTCATTGAGCTTACTGTGGGTGGAGTACTGTGATCAATGTCGCGAATCTGGATTTTTGCCTTACAAACAGACCCAATTCAACAAATATTATCGTAACTTTATCCACAAGACCAAAGCTACCATGCATTTAGAACACAAGCCTGGTGAAATCATGGAAGTTGACTGGACTGGTCAAAAAGTCCATATAATTGACACAGATACCGGTGACCTCATCAAAATCTCTATCTTTGTTTCTGTACTGCCCTATAGCGGTTATGCATATGTTGAAGGATTTCTCTCACAGAATCAGGAGAACTGGACTATGGCTCATGTAAATGCGTACAATTACTTTGGCGGTGTTACAAGAATTCTGGTACCTGACAACTTAAAAACCGGTATAATCAAAAATACATCTGATGAAACAGTCATTAACAAAACCTACCTGGAACTTGCAGAGCACTACGGTACAGCCATTATTCCTGCAAGACCTCGCTCACCTAAAGATAAAGCCACCGTTGAGAAATCAGTGAGCATAGTATCAACCTGGATACTCGCTGCTATTCGGAACAATCAATTTCTTTCACTGCGTGAACTGAATAAATCAATTCATGAGAAACTCACCGAATTCAATAATAAAGAATTCCAGATGAAAGATGGATGTAGAGCATCCCGATTCGAAGAAGAAAAGATGTTCCTCCTTTCCTTGCCGGAAAGACCATATGACCCTGCAATCTGGAAAATTGCTACGGTTCAATACAATTACCACATCGCTGTGGAAAATAAGAATTACTCGTGTCCCTACGAATATATCAAACAGAAGGTGGATGTCCGTATCTCAACGAATATTATTGAGATATTCTATCAGGGCACCCGGATTGCCTCGCATCCAAGACTCGAGGGTCATTCTCCCCAATACAGCACAGTTCAGGAGCACATGCCACCAAATCACCAGAAGTATGTCACTTGGAATGGTGAGCGTTTCAAAAAATGGGCCAGGAGTATTGGTGCGAATACGTACGCCGTGGTCACTGTTTTCCTAACCAGCCATAAGGTGGAACAACAGGGATACAAATCTTCTATGGCCTTACTGAAATTGGCGGATAAATATTCTCCACAACGTCTTGAAGATGCATGTACACGTGCATTGTCATATACTGCAAGACCAGGTCTGAAAAGTGTTCATGCTATTCTCAAATCCGGACAGGATAAGGTGCTAATCCCGGAGACCGAGACGACAACTGTGTCCTCACAATATGCCTTTACTCGTGGTCCTGACTATTACAAAAGAGGTGACGAGTGATGCTGAGCGAAAATACAATCCGCAAACTGTATGAGATGCGACTCAACGGTATGGCACAGACTTTCCGGGATCAGATGACTGATAATGTATATGCCAGTATGCTATTTGAGGAGCGTTTTGGTCTGCTGGTAGATTCAGAATGGTGCAGACGCAGGAACAATAGACTGACACTCCTGATTAGGAAAGCGGAATATGTCCATCCACGGGCCTGTATTGAAGACATCAACTATGCACCAGGCCGTCACATCGATAAAGGACAGATTACGAGGCTGTCTCTTTGTAATTATATCCAGGATTGTAATAATGTT
>JBAXMF010000481.1:0-2362 GCA_037134435.1 Methanomicrobiales archaeon
ATGCAGACTCGGAACCCCCTGAATCTGTAGACAATTCTCCCCCCGGACAGGCATACACCGAGGCACCGGCAGTTATCAGGACACTATTCAAAACAGGGGAGATGGCAAACGAGGGGCCCTACACGGACCGCTGGGGGACATGGGTAAGTGGGTTTATCCCTGTTACGGATCCCTCGACCGGCCAGGTAATAGCGATCTTCGGGATGGATGTCGATGCAAAAAACTGGAACTTTGCTATCGCACAAGCCTCTGCATCTATCATCACCGCATCTCTCCTTATCCTGGTACTTGTTGTTACATTCGGGTTTATCCAGCGGCGTAACCGAAGAGAGGAACGGCGCCTTGCGGCATCCGAGGACAAATTTTCCCGTGCATTTCATACAAATCCCGCGCTTATGGCCGTATCGTTCATCGAAGATGGCAGATTTCTTGACGTAAACTCGTCCTTTTTGAAGGCCCTGGGCTATACCCGGGAGGAGGTAATCGGGAGGACTCCGATCGACCTCGGCCTCTATTCTGACCATGCCCAGTGGGATTTCATCCAGGGCCGGATCACAGAGAAAGGGCATGTGGGCGATCTTGATGTGAAAGTAGTCAGGAAATCCCATGATTTGCTGGACGGATCGTTCTCCGCAATTCAGATTGACGTTGCCGGTATCCCCTGCCTGCTCACCGTCATACTCGATATCACCGAGCGAAAGCGGGCGGAGGAGGCACTGTATATGTCGCTTGTTATGGACAGTGTCCCGACGCGGCTCTGCTACGTTGATGCAGATCTGCGCTATGTCTATGTGAACAAAGCCTATGCGAAATGGTACGGGAAGAACAGAAAAGAGTTCAGGGGAAAAAGTATCAGCGATTTAAAGGGTGAGGCGGTATTCCGACAAGACCTCCCTCAGTACCAGGTGGTATTGGGAGGGAGACCCGTCTCTTTTGAGAGAATTACCCCGTGTACAGAAGGGTTTGAACATTTTGAAATTGTCACCCTGGTCCCGCACTACGATGGGGAATTAGTCACTGGTTTTTTTGCATCAATTCTGGACATCACCGAACGCATGCGTGCAGAGGAGGCGCTACGGCAGAGCGAAGAGAAATTCAGGGGCATCTTTGACACGATAAATGACGGGATCCATATCCATGAGACGGGACCTGATGGGAAGCCCGGAAAATTCATCGAAGTAAACGAAGTCGCCTGCCGGATGCTTGGTTACACCCGCGAGGAACTCCTGGAACACGGGCCCCTTGATTTTGTCACCGGCTATCACAACCGGCCAGTCAACGGGATCATCGAAGAATTAGCCTCAACCGGGCACTCGTTCTTCGAGACCGAGCACCGGAGAAAGGATGGTTCAATTGTTCCGGTCGAGATCAACTCTCACGTGGTCAGTCTCCAGGGAAAACGGATGACTGTTGCAGTGGTCCGGGATATCACCGAACGCAAACTAGCGGAAAACACACTCCAGCGGGTGAACCAGAAGCTCAATTTCCTCTCCCAGCTGACAAGACAGGACTTAACCAGCCAGATCTTTCTCCTGAACAGTTACCTGGAGCTGGCGAAAGGCCAGGCCGCCGGGCAGGGCCCGATTATTGAGAGCCTACAAAAAGGTAAGCGGGCTGCAGAGTCAATTTACGCGATCACAGAAATTACAAAGGATTACCAGGACATGGGTGCAAAACCCCCGAAATGGCAGAATGTGAAGATGGCGATGTTGTTCGGACTCTCCCATATCCCCCTCGGCGAAATTCAGCACAGCATTGAAACAGAGGGTCTCGAAATCTTTGCAGATTCCCTGCTGGAAAAGGCATTCCAGCGTCTATGCGAGAGCTCGTTCACGCATGGGGTCCATGTCACCCGTACCCGGTTCTGGAACAAGATGACTGCTGGGGAGCTCACTATCTTCTTTGAAGATGACGGGATCGGTATCCCGCTTGAGAAGAAGGAGCAGATTTTTTTGCGAAGCGAAGGTGCCACCCGTGTCTCGAGGGGGAGTCTCATCTTCGTCCGTGAGATCCTTGACATCACCGGCATCGCGATTACTGAGACCGGCGAGCCTGGTAAGGGAGCTCGGTTCGAGATGACGGTGCCGAAAGGAATGTGGCGGTTCAAGTCCGATAAGGGGCCGGAATGAGCAGTCCTTTAAGACCTGCCCCCAGAATCATATTCCGAACGTAGAAAGGACCCTATGGACAGATAAGATTTCAGACAACCGGCCATCGAGTGCTGGAACCTCCCGTTACGATCACATCACAGTCAAGTGCCCGTTTATTACCAAAATAACCGTATACAATCAGTGGATCATATACTCCGTATCGAATACGGGATCGGTAAAAAATGAGATCCAGGCTTTTTTTAATAAAAGAC
>JBAXMF010000482.1:0-2359 GCA_037134435.1 Methanomicrobiales archaeon
GATCTTTCAATATTATTGTGTCAATCTCATTTCCTAACTTGACAATGTAGAGATAAATTGAATGGATTGAGAATATTGATTCAATACTGGAAAGTTACGAAAATTTTAAGAATATATTTAATTGAAGGGGTTACAAATAGCATAAATAAGGTTAAATTATGAAAACCATAAATTATACTGCAAAAGTTTTGCCTGATGGACATATATCGTTGCCTGAAAAGATTAAAAAAGAAATGGGTCTGACGGTTAATAGTGTGGTGAGAATCACATTGGAACGTGATACACCAAGAGAGAATATAATCAAAGCATTTGGTGCCTGGTCCGAAAGAAGCGAGATTAAAGGCGGGGTAGCATACGTTGAGGACATAAGGTGTGGATGGGATAAACGAACGAAGAGAATTGATAATGTATAGGACCCGGTTCCTGGTGGATACGGATATTATTATCAACTACCTGCAAGGCCGGGAAATCGCCAGGGATTTCCTTATGGGAATTATTGACAATAGTGAACAAGGGTTCTTTTCGGTAATAACCGAAGCTGAACTGTTATCCGGTTCAAGGAATGCGGATGATGAAACTGCTATTTATTCAATACTTGATTGCATGGAAGCGATTGAGGTTGAAAGAAATATCGCGGTCACCGCCGGAAAGCTGAGGCAAAAATATTATGCTGTTTATAGGACCGAACTGCCTGATGCCATAATTGCGGCAACGGCAAATGAATATGAACTTATACTGGCTACTGCGAATGAGAAGCATTTTAATATGTTTAAGGAAATCGAAACTGAATATATTAAAGAGAATTTCTAATAACCCATTCATTTATCTGAGAAATATGAGGGATTATTTCCGGGTTCAGAAAAATTTCGGCAGACCACGACACCCTGTTTTGCAATGTGTGGTGGCCTGGTGTCGCCGAAGCATTTCAGATCAGAAGTACAGAACGCGTCAACCAGTATGACCTTCCCGTTTCGCAGATCAAAAAGATGGGACTTCGATCTTGGAGTTTTAAATCCTACCTGAGCTAGTTCAGGTTCGAAATGCCGCTTCATTTACGGTCCGTGGGCGAGGGGGGGTTGAACATGTGATCCTGCCAATGCCAGGGGCGTATCAAATGTCTGTAAAGTAATCCTATTCCCGCGTGACATACGTCGGGTTGTATACTGAACCAAATTCTTTTTTTAAAAAGCAAGCCGGGAATCCGGTTTCTCGCCCGGGAGGAATCAAAGCACCCGGCAGCTGAAAAAAAATATCACGTGACTGCGCAGAATATTTTCAGGACGAATTTTTACAACGGAGCCCGTTTGGCGATTGGTACAGTTTCTTTTCCTATCATACCGGTAAAACAAAGGAGCGCCTGGTAATCGCGATCGATGAATTTTCTGTACCTGGTCAAAGAAGATCCCTCCCTCCCCTCAATCATCCAGGAATACGGGGATACCCGCCTGAAAGACTCATGCATCGTACTCATACGGTCAGGGTCCGGCATTTCAATGATGGAAGAGTATACCATGCAGCAATCAAGCCCGTTATATGGGCGGCGGACGGGACAGATCCTGCTTCACGGCTCCCGGTTTGTGGATGTGCTGAATTATATCGGGGATTTCGTAAAGGCAGTAGAATATTATTCGGTGTTTGGCGGGAAACCTGACTATATCATGGCTATCAATAAAAAGGAGGGAGTCTTTGAAAATATTACCAAAAAAAATCCTCACCACTGATGCCGGCCTCTTTAAAGATGTGGAATTTGTCCTGCGTATGGAACTCGAATGAACCGAGGTACTACTTCTCCATCCTGTGACTCCATTGTAAAGGGAAATAATCGTATCGGCCTTATTAGGAACGATTCCGGTTTAGATAAGGGACTCATTACAAAATATCTTTCCATCATGATAGACCTTCAACGGCTAAAGCGGAAAATTCCTATCCCCGATACCCGGTTGAGCCGGAAAGGTTTGTACCACGAATCGGATAACCCGTTTACCTTCTGGTTCCGCTTTGTCCATCCTGACATTGAACGCATCAAACGGGGTGAGGGAGACCGGGTAATCCAGGCGGTCATCCAACCGCTGTTTGCCCAGTACATCGGAAAACTGTTTGGAATCCATGGCAGAAGACCTGTTCCTTGAGTTCAACAGGGCAGGACTTCTCCCCTTCCAGTTTGACACGATTGGTAGCTGGTGGTACAAAGATGAGGGGATGGATCTCATCGCCTACCAAAAAGAAAGCTCATCCATCCTGTTTTGCGAGTGTAAATGGCAGGACCAGGTCAATGGGGAAAAACTTCTTGTACAGCTCAAAGAGAAAGCGACAGGTGTACAGTGAATGAACAAAACCAGGAAAGAATATTATTGTATCA
>JBAXMF010000483.1:0-2356 GCA_037134435.1 Methanomicrobiales archaeon
GGGTTATTGGTGGCCAGTGTCTCAATTCCGGCTGCATGGTTGTCTGCGCACTGAATGATGCGGCACGGGTGATCCGGAATGCCCGTGATTTAGAGAGACTCGGTATCATCGACCGGTCTCCTGAAGTGAATTTTCCTGCGTTAATTGGTGAAATGAAAGGGATCCAGGGAAAAATCGCGAGCATCCTCGATTCGGAGACCCGCAGTTCCGGGGTTGAAATTCAGTACGGCAAAGATGCCGTCCTCCATGGAAACGAAGTCCGGCTGGGTGGCGAGGTACTACACCCCGATGCTATAATTGCCGCCACCGGTTCTTCCCCTGCAATTCCCAACATCCCGGGGCTCTCGAAAGAAGGGGTGTATAATCCCCGTACTCTCGCACAGATGGACCGGTTACCGAAGAACATGGTTATCCTCGGCGGCGGTGTAATGGCAGCCGAATTTGCATATATTTTTTCTTCGTTCGGCTGCGATGTAACCCTGCTGGCCCGCAGTGATGTGCTGAAGGTACTTGACGAGAAGCAGCGCGCGGTCGCATTAAAAGAACTTGAGGGGATTACTATCCATTCCGGGACCACATTACTTGCCGTCAACGGCGAACGGCACCTGGGTTCGGTTTCTGTACGAACACCGGACGCTTCTCAAACGGAAATTGAATGTGACGCACTCTTTATTGCCACCGGGCTCTCCCCGCAGTCAGAAAACCTTCATGGCATTGCAAAAGGGCCTGGTGGGGAAGTGCTCGTTGACAGCCACATGGAGACCAGCATCAAAGGAGTATATGCCGCAGGGGATGTCACAGGCCCGCCATACCTTACACCAGTCGCCCGCCATGAAGGGATCACTGCAGCAGAGAACATTCTTGGACGGGTGACCACGATGGACTACCGGTTTTTTCCCCAGTCCGTCAACCTTGCAACTGAACATGCGTTTTGTAACCCGTCACCAGATGGGGGGATGGTCTCGGTTAGTCTTCCCGGGCCTGCAGGACCTGGTACATTCTGGAAAGTCCCCTTCAACGCCACGGGTCTCTCGAAGGTCAGCGTACACCCTGAAACGGGATCGTTGCAGGGGATTTCAACATCCGGGCCGGGCGCAGGAATGATCGCGAGTTATATCGCGTTCCTCATGCAGAAAGGGTATACTGCGGACGATTTCGCCTCATTCCTGGAAGTCCATCCCGAGACAGACGGGGTCCACGGGTTGCTTAATTACCTTTCAGGTTACCTGAAACGTAAAAATACCCCCTAGTGATAACGGGTTGCCACCAGGGCCCTTTTTTTGTTCTTTTTTTGGGGATTTTTTTTGGCTTAAACTCTCCATAGGTAAGTCAATTATGTCACCATAGTCCATATATTTACAAGATCAAAAAAATGGAGCAACAACACATCGCGGACGGACAGAATGTTACAGTCGGGCTGATCCAGATGGAGATGGGGCCGGACCCTGAAGATAACCTCCATCGTGCTGTGATAAGCGTAAAGGCCGCAATCCATAAGGGGGCAAAGATTATCTGCCTCCCCGAGTTGTTCCGTACCCGCTATTTCCCACAGTATATCCGGAGAGATGCGACAGGTCTTGCAGAGAACGTCCCCGGGAAATCCACGGATATCTTCTCAACTATCGCAAAGCAGCACCAGGTTGTCATTATCGTACCGGTGTACGAGAAAGCATCTGACGGACGTGCCTACAATACCGCGGTTGTTATCGATGCAGATGGCCACCTGCATCCACCGTACCATAAGGTTCATATTCCACAGGACCCCGGCTTTTATGAAAAGGGTTATTTTCACCCGGGAAATGAGTACCGGGTCTTTCACACCCGGTACGGGTGCATTGCGGTCTTGATCTGTTTTGACCAGTGGTTCCCTGAAGCGGCCCGTTCCGCCGCACTCATGGGTGCATCAATCATTTTTTACCCGACGGCAATCGGCCAGCCACTTCGCTATGATCCCCTGGAGGGCGACTGGCAGGAATCATGGGAACTGGTCCAGCGGAGCCATGCGATTGCCAATAGTGTCCATGTAGCCGCGGTGAACCGTGTGGGCACTGAAGGGTCCACCAGGTTTTTCGGGGGCTCCTTTGTGAGCGATGCGTTTGGCAGGGTGCTAGCCCATGCGGGAGATACAGAAGAGATCATCATTGCAGACCTGGACCTCTCGATGAACAGGACAGTACAGGAGTCATGGGGGTTTTTCCGCAACCGGCGCCCTGGTACGTATGGTAACCTCGTCACAGCACCACCAGGTACCGGTCATCGCTTTATCGTCCGTAACGGTGATACCCCGCGAAACATGGGATTTTGTATGCCAGCAGAATGGGAGAGACATGATGCCGTATGGCTCTCCTGGCCTCAC
>JBAXMF010000484.1:0-2348 GCA_037134435.1 Methanomicrobiales archaeon
ATACTACCCTCATCACCCTTCCAAATGGTAACCATACCATTCAGGCCATATTCCAGGGGACCGGCTATCCTGTGAACCCCTCTCGATCTCAGGTAAGTAAAATAAGCGTAAAATACAAGGAGCCAGCGAAACAGAAAACATTCCCGTGGTTACCTCTCACCGTGCTGAGTGGGGCACTGGTAATTTCCTCAGGTGTTGCGGTACTATACTTGCGAAGGCGAAAGATCAGTTCTCTCATCAGCCCTGCAAGGATCGAAACAGCTGATGGGGACATCAAAGTCATGACGGTACTGGAGGAACGACCAATCACGGAAGATGCTGATCAGGAAGACCCGGAAATTCAGCCAGGGCCATTTAAAGGCGGATTTGAACAAAAAAATAAAGAATCGGGGTTCCAGAATGTAGCATATGATCGGTATTGGGAAATTATCACCCTTGTTCATGCCAACATTCCCCTTTCGTTTGCCCGATCACTCACTACCCGTGAGGTTGTTGCATCATGCCAGGGAAAATCCTACTACCCGTTATTGCAGAAGGTCGTCGCGTTCTATGAATGGCTACGGTACGGGCCGGGACCGTTGACTGGTGAAGATGAAGCCCGGTTCATGGATGAATCAGCGGATGTAATAGACTGGATAAGAGGGGATGAACATTCTTAAAACCTGGTCACTCGTAACCCTTGTTGTCCTCGTCATCGCGGGCACGGTCCTGCTCTTGCACCTCTCAAATGATTACAACGACTATAGCAGGTATAACCCGGGCTGGAACGGCACTTCCCGTTTTTTTGCGGGCCTTGAAACGGACAAGGTGGTCCTGCTGGGCAATGTCGATGAATTACCAGGATATATTAACACATCACTCCTCATTATCGCACCGTCAGGGAACTATTCTGTTACAGAGATTGGCTATTACCGGGACTACCTGGAACGGGGGAACACCGTGCTGGTGCTTGATGATTTTGGCAGTGCGAACAGCTTGCTCGACCAGCTGAGGACAGGAGTCCACCTTAGGAATATTCCGCTGATGAGTGCTGACCGAGCCTATAATAACCCGGTGTTTGTCCGGGCTTACCCGGCCGGCAAATCACCGGTTATTCAGAATATCTCCTCCCTTACCCTAGACCGGCCTTCTGCAGTAGAAGGCGGCTCCCCATTTCTTTTCAGCTCACTGTTATCATGGGAAGACAACAACGGGAACCAGAAAGCAGACCCGGATGAGACAATCGGCCAGTTTGCTGTCGGAACAGTGGGGCAGGTCGGTACCGGCCAGGTTTATGTCATTTCGGACCCGGGATTTCTTATCAATGCAATGGAGGGAAGCGAAGGGGCAGGAGACCGGTCCACCCTCCTCTCGAACATATACCACCTGAAAGATACTGTGATCATCGACCAGACACATTCCATGACTGGTATCACCACTACCCCAAGTCGTATTATCCATAAGATACAAACATCAAGGGTAATTCAAATTGGATTGCTGGCATTTATTCTCATGATATTTGTTATCGGTTTCAGAAAGCAGCTCTGGTGATTGCATGGCGAAAAAAAAGAGAGATACCAATGAAAAAGACCTGGAATACCAGGGCGGGAATATTATGGTGGGGGGTGCAATCCCTGATAGCTCCGGAGGCAGCCATCAGGAATGTCCCGCAGATAATCATACCAGGGCATTCATTTTAAACGAGGAAGCGGAAGAAATTGCCAGAATTCACGGAGTGATACGTGAAGCCCTTGGCAGGCTGATTATCGGGAACGAGCCGTTGATCGAGCATATCCTCACTGCTCTCCTGTCCGGAGGTCATATCCTGATTGAGGGGGCACCGGGCACAGCAAAGACCTCGATCGCGAAAGCAATTGCACATCTCACCAGTTGTGAATTTTCACGGATTCAGGCCGCCGTTGATATTCAGCCCGCCGACATTATCGGAGTAAATATTTTTAATCAGAATACCCGGCAATTCGAATTCAAAAAAGGCCCGGTTTTTACCAATATCCTCATGATCGATGAAATTAACCGCCTCAGCCCAAAGACACAGAGCGCGTTTATCGAAGCAATGAGCGAACGGCAAGTCACGGTGGATGGGATCACAGCATCTTTGGGAGCCCCGTTTTTTGTGATAGCGACCCAGAACCCCTATGAATTTGAAGGGACCTTCCCCCTGATCGAAGTACAGCGTGACCGTTTCATGTTCTGTCATAAATCCAAGTATATGGACGCAGAAAATGAGTTAAGGATAATTGACCTTGCAGATGAGGGACGACTGGACTGGATGCGGTTCCAGGAAGACCAGAAGCCGGTCATGAGTGCTTCAGATATTCTCTATTACCGGGAGCGGGTAAATCACGTGT
>JBAXMF010000485.1:0-2342 GCA_037134435.1 Methanomicrobiales archaeon
TTTTTGAAGATGATGGTGTCGGCATCCCGGATGAGAAAAAGGAGCAGATCTTTTTACGCGGTGAGGGTACCCGTGCATCGAGGGGAAGTCTTATTTTTGTACGGGAGATCCTCGACATCACCGGCATCACGATCAAAGAGACGGGGGAACCGGGCAAGGGTGCACGGTTCGAGATGACGGTGCCGAAGGGGATGTGGCGTATTGCTGGGAAGAGTGCATAATTGCGGTTAAAAGTAGACAGCGGCGGATGAGAAAACGACAGGTATCGAATAATTCCTATGGGATTGATGGTAAAGTAACAACCCTAACGCTCTTCTGGCCTTGCGGGCAGATTCCAGAAGAATGTATTTAAGAGATCCGGCTTCACCAGATCGAGATCGATATTTGCAGGAGGTCAAAAACATTGAATACGGGTTGATGATAAATAGAGTGTAATGGTGTGAAGCCAATGTCTGAAGAGTATGATCCAAAATTAGTTGTGGGAGTACCTTACCAGCGGGGAATGCTTCCCTATGGCGGTGGCGTTGGTCCCGATGGTCGTGTAGTCTTTGCCCTGAGCCGTGAAGAGGCAGAGCGACGCGTCCAGAAATACCGGTCTCTTGCATAATGAGCAAACGGGTATTTCTTGATACCGGAATCTTTTTTGACTGCCTGTTAAGTCAGGACAGAAAAACCCTTATCAATCATGCTGTTAACCGGGATTACCTGATATTTACGTCCCTATCGGTGATCGGTGAGGTAATCCTGATAATGAAGCGGGATGTAAAATTTGCTGAACATCTGACCGGTTTTTTTTCACTTCTCACTGAATGGAACATTGCGATTCTCGTTCCCAATGACGGTGTAGCGGTTATCTGCTATGAATTTTCACAAGACTTAACAGATGGACGGATTATCAGCCAGAAGACTGACCGGACGCACCTTGCCTATGCAATGGCCTACGACTGCGATTACTTCGTTACATCTGATGACGCGTTAATCAGGTACAAAATTTCCCACCGGCTCAAAGAATCGGATTATGTGAAGCCGGAAACACTCTCTCTTGAAGCGTTTAAGAACGTAGTGATGAGTTAGTGGGGGACCGGCTGGGAACGACAGCCTGGAAAGGATACAACGATTTTTTTGTTTTGCAAGAACTGTTGCTCAAACTACGGTAACCCCGTTATATACGAGGGATCACGATCATCGAAAACGGAGAGCCCTGGCAAGGGTCACGATTTGAGATGGAGGTGCCGAATGGGATGTGGCGTATCGCGGGGATGAGTGAATGATGGCAGATTTTCTCCCCTCATCACTTCACCTTTCGCTTGTGAAGCCACTCAATACGGTAGACTAAACTATGGAAAACATGCTTGCTTTTCATCCAGGCCCTAGGTTCGGATGGCATGAGCGTGAAATTTTTGCCGCAGTTACCACACACAGTCATACCCTGAAATCATTCGACATCGCAAACGAAAAAGAGGGGTTTGAGATCCAGGCTTATCCCACCACCACATCAAACGTCTTTGCAAACGACGTCCACCGTACATCCTCCCCGATGTTGAACCGACCGCTGGCCATCAGGTCCTTACCGATCGAGTTCACATAACCGAGCTCGTTAGTCGTACCAATCCCCGCCAGACTCCTCGCTCCGAAGCTCATCGATCCAAAACCAGACCCTGACCCAAGAGCCGTAAACGCAAACGAATCCGGCATCTCTAAATCCGCCTGATCGATAGACCCAACCGAGCGATACGCCAGGTCATCAGCCATAAACAGCGATCTCGTAATCACCGTTTCACAATACGGCGTCGCGGTAAAGTTCGCCCCCTCTACATCGAGTGAATCAACCCCGCACGTAACCCCATCAGAAGCAGCCCGGCAGAGTGGAGCATCATGCTCTCCTCGTAGATGCCGGGCCCGGTGGACTTCACCTGGCTCACCGTGTTGAAATGGACGATATCCGAATTGTTCAGCACCTGCGAGCTTTCGTACTGCGAAGGGCCGGTCAAGATGTACCCGTCCTGGTAACCGCCACGCAACACGACCTGCCCGATACCGAGCGGTGGGACCTTTGCAAGGTACGCCAGGAAATATTACGCCCGACATTTGAACTGAAGAGTAAACCACTATCGAAGATATGCGGTTTTATTTCCTTTTCTGGCATCAAAGAGAAGATTGCCAGGATCAATAAATTAGGGATTGCATAGTCATTGAAGCCGGATTTCCTCAAAGATATGGTCGAATATTTCTCAACAGAAGAAACCTGACCCGTTCTTTTCCATCAATTACCTCCAGCTATCAACTGCGGGTTTATATCCCAAAATTATTTCATTTTCCCAAAAGCAGTCAAGAAACAAATC
>JBAXMF010000486.1:0-2339 GCA_037134435.1 Methanomicrobiales archaeon
GTTAAATATTTTAGGGTGTTTTCATATGAATGAACCGTACCAGGAACCTCTTAAAGGGACGACCACGGTTGGTCTGGTGTTTTCTGAAGGAGTCGTCCTTGCCACAGAGAAACGGGCAACAATGGGGTATTTCATCGCTAGTAAAAAGGCAAAGAAAGTCTACCAGATCTCAGATCGTATCGGAATGACAACCGCAGGCGGTGTCGGGGACGCACAACAGCTTGCCCGGGTAATGACCGTCGAAAGCAGCCTGTACCAGATCAGGCGTGGGCGGCCGATTGCGGTGCGGGCTGCCTCAACACTCCTCTCGAATTTACTGAATGCTAACCGCTACTTCCCATATTACGTCCAGCTGCTTGTCGGAGGCGTGGACGAATCTGGTCCTACCCTGTTTTCGGTGGATGCAATGGGCGGTGCGACAGAGGAAGAAGAGATTGTCGCCACGGGTTCCGGTTCTCCCGGTGCATACGGGGTTCTTGAAGACAGGTTTAAAAAAGACATGAATGAAGAACAGGCTATCGAACTCTCGGTCAGGGCGATCAAGGCTGCGATGAGACGTGACGCAGGGTCCGGTGAGGGTATCCACGTTGTTGTTATTACCAGAGAAAGTTACAGGGAGATTGCTGATGAGCAGGTCCAGAAAGCACTTTCAGCAATCGCTGCATAATTTCTTTTTTTAGGACGGATTAAATGCTGATTGAAGAACGATTGAAAGAACTTAAGGATAAAATTAACGAAAAGGTGCCCTCTGGCATCACCGTATCAGATGTAGAATTTGAAGGGCCGGAACTGGTCATCTATACCGACGACCCGAAAAAATTTGCCGATGAAGCGGACCTGATCAAAATACTGGCAAGGGATCTGCGGAAACGCATCGTGGTCCGCCCGAACGTTCTGGAAGACCCGGACAGGGCAATTGGAGAGATTAAGGCAGTTGTCCCTGAAAACGCGGGGATTACCGATATCTTTTTTGATGCAGACACCGGGGAAGTAATAATCGAGGCAGAAAAACCGGGTGTGGTTATCGGGAAAAACGGTATCACGCTCCGTGAGATCACAAAACATATCGGCTGGACCCCGAAAGTTGTCCGGACACCCCCAATCGAGAGCTCTACCGTAAAGCAGGTGCGCCAGTATCTTAGGTCAGTGAACGAGGAACGGAAAATTTTCTTACGCACAATCGGGCGCCGCATTCACCGTGATGTAACAAGCAAGGACCAGTGGGTAAGGGTCACGATGCTCGGCTGCTGCAGGGAGGTAGGGAGAGCTGCATTCCTGCTCACGACACCGGAAAGCAGGGTGTTAATCGATTGCGGTGAAAAGCCCGACAGTAATAATAGCACACCATACCTCTATGTCCCTGAGATACACCCGCTCTCGCAACTCGATGCGGTCGTGCTTACTCATGCACACCTTGACCATTGTGCCCTCGTCCCGCTCCTGTACAAGTACGGGTATGACGGCCCGGTCTACAGCACGCCACCGACCCGTGACCTTTCGGCGATGCTCCAACTGGACTACCTTGACGTGATCCACAAAGAGGACCGGAAAATCCCTTACTCCTCGAACGAAGTCAAGACCTATATCAAGCACTCTATCACCCTTAATTATGGAAACGTGACCGATATTGCACCAGATATCAAGCTCACATTCCATAATGCAGGCCATATCCTCGGTTCTGCCATCGCTCATTTCCACATCGGGGAGGGACTCTATAATATCGCATTTACGGGGGACTTCAATTACAGTAAAAGCCGTCTCTTCAACCCTGCAACTGCAAGTTTTCCGCGCCTTGAGGCACTCTTCATGGAAAGTACCTACGGGGGTTCAGACATGATGCAGCCGGCAAGGTCAGATGCCGAGGAGAAGCTGTACGAAACGATCAATATCGTCCTTTCACGGGGAGGAAAAGTCATCATTCCGGCATTCGCCGTGGGCCGTTCACAGGAGGTCATGCTCGCTCTCGAAGAGGGGATGAGAAAAGAGAAAATCCCGAATGTCAAGATATACCTGGACGGGATGATCAAGGAAGCGACGGCAATCCACACTACGTACCCCGAATATTTAAACAGTGAACTCCGGAACCTGATCTTCAAGGAGGGGATGAACCCGTTCCTCTCCGAAAATTTTGTAGCAGTTGACTCATCAGACCTCCGCGAGAGGGTCATGAACGGGGACCCGTGTGTGATTATCACAACAAGCGGGATGATGAACGGCGGGCCTGTCATGGAGTACCTGAGCAACCTCGCAGGCGATGAACGGAACGCACTCGTCTTTGTTGGGTACCAGGCAGATGGCACACTTGGGCGGCGGATCCAAAAAGGCTGGCGTGAAGTGCC
>JBAXMF010000487.1:0-2334 GCA_037134435.1 Methanomicrobiales archaeon
GGTAAGGGTTGACAAAGAAATCACATATTTGAAGTTCTTTAAGATATTGATCGTACGAAAGATGTGCAAGAACAGTACATCCTGGTACTTGTTTTTCAATTTCGTATTTGACCACATGAAAGTTTAGACCTATTGAAAATGCAAGCAAAAATTTGAAATCAAGTTTGCGTTCGCTAAAATCTTGGGCTTTGCGACACGCCGCCAAAAAATCAGGATTGATTTTCAATGCATTTTCGAAGGAAGTAAGTGCATATTCATACAGGCGGAGTTTGAAATATTTTCGACCTTGGTCAGAAAATTGCGAGGGGATAGTTTCTTTCTTATCCGCCGTTGCTTGTTTTAGATTTAATAAATCGAGGCAAGATAATTTTTGGTTAGTAGCTTGCTTATTCATGGGATCTAAAATCAATACGCGATCGAAAGCTCCTATTGCAGCAGCGAATTTTTTTAAATTAATAAGTGTGATTCCTAAATCATACCATTCTTCTGAGTTATCGGGATCAATAAGCAGTGATTTTTCATATGCATCCTTGGCTTTATTCCATTTTTTTTGGTTACGTAAATTGGTTCCAAGTTTATACCAAATCCCGGGGTGTCTAGAGTAATTACTCAATACGGTTATGAGGATTGTTTCAGCATGTTCATATTGATTCGATGATTCCAATTCATCTATTTCCTCGATTAGATTGGAACAATCAATTTCTTCAGGATTGATATTCTCGAGTAAGCCATTCTCTAAAATCCTTGATGTCCGATGAATCATACTGATATCTTTCACACAGTATTCGATGCGTAATGGGTAGTCATTTTTTCCTTTAATGGGATTATCATAAAAAAAAATATCGGCGGAATTAGATTTCTCCTTACTGAAAGGAGAACCGATCCTAAATTTAAACTCATATTTTTGCCGCATATCCTGTTGGTATTTAAGGGGGATGGGCACATCAATATCTTTCTGAATATTCATTACCCATAATCCAACGTAAGATCCATTCGATTTTATGGCTTCTTCAAAACAATCATATGAATTCTGGATTTGTTGTTGTGTGTGATATAAACCCCCCAATTTTAATCTGGTTTTCGCATCTTGGGGATAATATTTCAACCACAATTCATAATTCTTTTCAGCTTCGACATACTTACCATCTCGAAATTGAGAATCCGCTAAGTTTAATATTTCTATAAGATCAGAGTGACTAGGAAAAACTTTACTTCTAATATATTTCTTCAGTGACATTACTTCGAATATATTAAGAGTATATTATTAACTTACTTCTTTGCAAATTTCAGTTCTAATTTAGATCTGTTCAGGAAATAGAAATGAAAACCTACGAATCATGATTTGCAGCCGTTAATTAGTTCTGAAAGTTTTATACCATGTCCGGTATCGATAACCGGACAGACCAGGCCAGGTCTCATGCATCCAATTTAATCCCCAAAACCGATAAAACACCCAAAATTCACCCCGAATTATCGAAAAAACCTCCCAAAAGGGGTAATAATACCACTACTCACCTGACATACTCCGCCTCCGTTCGTTTAAATCGCCCGCATTTGCCTTCTTTCTCCTCCGGTAACTTTCTCTCGATTTTGCAGCGATTTTCTGCCTATTCCGCTCTCTATAGGCCTTCCTTTGTTGCTTATCCCGCTCCGGGTGGCGTAACCGCCATACTTTCCACTTCGGCAGGCCGGGGTGGGGGAAAAGGACCCTCATCAGGGCCGTTTTCAGTGATACCCTGGCGACGGTCATCGTTCCCTCACCCACCGTGGCGAGGCCTTCGCACCGACCGCCTTCCATCCGGCGAGGTGGTTCATCGTCACCGTGATCGCCTGCCTGAATGCCTGGAAACTCTGTTTATCCCCCCTGAATGTCCGGGACATCGGGGCCCCGGCCTCTACCATGATGTGACGCAATACTTCATTCCGGATGACAAGCGACCTGTCGGCTGCATAGACCTCCGTCTTCTCTGCGACCTCCTTCGACGTCAACACTTTACCACCCCCGTTCGGCCAGAGCCCCCACACTCAGGACACGGTTCAGGTAACCGGCGTTTTCGCCAGGCCTTCCCGGTCCCCCGGCAAACATGGCAGTCGATCTCAAACCACAGGTCCCGGCGGCTCATGATGACCCACTTCCTGTCGCCTGTTCTCCGGCAGATTCCTCGCGGGCTGCCCGGTCATGGCAGAAATCGCAGAGGTGCGTCGGAGACCCCGGGTCAATCCACTTCACCGTCTCAAGGTTGCAGAGCGAACACCTGCCAAGCTTCTTCGTCGTCGGCACCATCCGGGAGGCAACGATCGCACCGGCAAGGAGGGGGATCGCTGACTGTTCCA
>JBAXMF010000488.1:0-2331 GCA_037134435.1 Methanomicrobiales archaeon
CCAGGTATTCCCGGGATGTCTTCCCGAAGGATAGGAGCATACCCGTCTAATTCACTGCCTGCGAGTGTAACGCTCACCTCCGGGTTCTTTTCAACTGACCTAGGGCTTATTTATGAGGCAAATAGGACTGGCGAACTAGTCATTCGTGACGAGCCGGGTGCCGTATACGTCCCTGCACCGAGGAACCAGGTCCCGTCCACGTCCATGAGATAACTCGCCTTCAGCTCGGTTGTGTTGTTGCGGAGCGGGTTCCGGGTGAAATAATAGACCGTCCCGCTGCCGTTCTTTGCCGAAGTTACCATCTCCCGGATATGCTGTTTCCCGGTGATATCAGTCGCATTCATCCGGTCGACCCCGATGAGGTCCGGGCGGTACGGGTACGCGAGCGTGGTCCCGTTGTAATCATAGGCAAAGACATACAAGTCGTCCCGGATAAATGAGCCTGAAAGGTTATTGAACTCCGGAATCGCTGCGGCCTTTCCGCGGGAGAGGGCATAGGCTTTTGCCTCTTCGACAAACCGCCGGGTCTTGTTGTCGACCATGCTCTCCGGACCCGGGTAAATCCCGGCGCCAATCCAGTAGGTGTCATCGACACTGCGGACGTAGCTGACCTTGGGTTCGACGGTAAGGTTGTGGGCCGGGTTCACGTACAGGTACGATAAGAACCCGCCACCGTTCCTTACCAGGTCTATCTCGGTCTGCGTGGATTTCTGGCCCGCTGCATCGCTTAAATTGGAGAAATCCTGACCCAGCTGGTCAGGCTGGTACGGCAGGGCCAGGATGATGCCATGGTAATCAAGGGCATAGATGTAGACATTGCCCATCACAAACGGACCACTCCGGTTGTTAAACTCCGCGATGGCCGCAGTTTTTCCATGCTGCCGGGCGAAGTCCACCGCGTTGTCGACAAAGGCCTTCACCTCCCCGGGCGTCCCGGGTTCACCGGGGCTCCGGGGCATGGCAAACCCGGCAGTGCCTGCGTATATCCCGGAACCGAGCCACCACGTGTCATCGACTTTCATGACATAACCCAATTTCTTTTCGATGGCATTGTTGTGGGTTGGGTTGATGTAATAATACTCGACAAAACCGCTGCCGTTTCGGGCCATGTCCCGGAGTTCCCTAATGAAGAAGTCACCGGCTGCATCTTTCTCGTAGAGCCGGTTCACGCCGATCTTCTCCGGGTTCACCGGGTGGGCAATGGTCGTGCCGTTGAAGTCGTAGGCGTATATGTAGAATTGGCCCTCAAAGAACGAACCATTTTTCTGGTTGAACCCGGCAAGGGTCTTTGCTCTGCCCTCCATCTTTGCAAAGCTGACGGCCTTCTGGACAAATCTGACAAGGTCTTCCCTCGTTGCCTGTTTTGTTGCCGCAGCCGGAATATCAGGTGACGCGGTGACGGCGGGTAGCTGTACCGATGACGCTACCGGCTGCAGTTTTTCTGTACACCCTGTGAAAAGCAGGAGACAGAAGATGAACAGAAAAAGGAGCGAAACGGGCAGGTACACGTTCATCCATGATCGTTGTCATCTCCTCCTCTATACACGTTATGATATTATAGTCTGGACCGGTCTGAAACGCGAACAATACTTTCCCGTCATAGTAAAACCGGCTTCGTCTAACGATTCGCCCGAAACCAGGGACTTATGATAGAAAATAGAAGAAATTTAAATTTTTGGGCTTTCTTTCCCGATTATCCGTGCAATTTCACCAAGTTCACGTGCCAGGAGGCGGATAATATCATCGAGGGTGATCAGTCCGACCAGCCTGCCGCCCATGTCCACGACGGGCAGGCGGCGTACACCGAAGGATTTCATCTCCTGGATTGCATCAAAAAAGTCGGTATCCTTCCGGATCGTCTTGACGTTTTCGCTCATTATTTCCGAGATAAGCCGGGTCTCCTCTTCCTCACAGAGGTGTCCTCCCCTGATTGCAAAATCACGGTCGGTAACGATTCCAACCGGCTTATTGTTATCTGCAATCACCACGCAGCCGATATTTTTCTCTTTCATCAATTCCGCAACGAATTTCACGGTTGTGTCAGGCGTAACACTAACAACATTATTCTGGCAGACACTGTAGATGTTCATGATAGTTCCCATTATTCATTGGCAATAGTCCGCAATAACCATTGGGGCGTTTTTTTCAGAAGTTCCAGGCCGGTATAATCAGAAGGGAGAAAATTCGTGAGGAGATTTTTTGATTGTTAGGATGATATGACGACAAAAATTTTCACGCTGAAACCTGTCTTGTCAAAGATTTCAGCGACGATTCGATTCCCACACTCCTGGCAGAATACCTTCCCACATTTGAGCACGATAATTTCTGTAC
>JBAXMF010000489.1:0-2318 GCA_037134435.1 Methanomicrobiales archaeon
CCTGATCCCATGGCCGCTCTTCCCGAGCACCTTGAACTCTTTTAAACTCATCTTCCGGAGCCGTTCACGGGAATACCCGCTCAGGGTGAGGAACGCCTCATTGGCAAGTTCGAGGTCCAGTTTTGTCGACATGATCAGGAGGGGTATGGGATTTTGCATGATCATGGAATGCATCCGTTGTTTCTGATTTTCCGCTTCTGAGGCAGCTGCCTTTAAGTCCCGGTCCGCAATGGTCCGGGCGGTGATATCGTTATACACGGATAAGAGGTTCACCAGCTCTTTCTTCTCGTTGAAGAGCGGGATTGTATACCGCTCCCACACCATGTCACCTTTTGGGAACCTGAACGTTGCTTCGCCCGTTACCGGGCGCCCGTTCCGGATACTCTCATCGATGCCCTCCCCCTTTTTATCAAGGTACACAAAGTCAGCCAGGTGGGAGCCAAGGGTCTTTTCACGGCTCCAACCGGTCTTTTCGGTAAATGCATCGTTTGTTTCGATAACGTTCTTGTCCTTGTCCCACAAGAGGATGGGGGTAGGCAGTTTCTGTAATATACTGGCAGTCCTGTCCTTGAGATTGTGGACTTCTTCCGTCTGCCGGCGCTCCGTGGTCACGTCGGAGTAGAGCGAGATAACGCGAAAAATCCCACCGTTATCGTCAAAGAGTGGGACCATGTCGTAAACGAAGATGATATCCCCTTTGGGGGCCCGAAATGTGGCCTCTCCCCTGACGGCCCGCTTATCCCGCAGGCATTCCACGATGCCCTGCCCTTTTACATGTGACGTGATAAAATCGGCAGGTTGTTTCCCGATCACCTGCTCCCGGGTATACCCGGTTGCCCCGGTAAACGCTGAATTGGTATCAATTACCCGCCGGTCCGGGCCAAATACCAGGATTGGAAGGGGATTTAAACCGATAAACCCCTCCATTGCCTTCTTATAAAGCCGTAATTCTATAAGTTCCGTGCTGTACACTTCAATATCGTCCGCCATTTTGTTCTCCCGTTCCCCGTGGTTAACCGTTCCCACTTCGCCCTGGAATGCGATGGTTTGGAAAAATTGTTCCTGGCAATCTGCAGTACTGTTAGAAATAGTCCTGGTGTAAACCGTTAATAGATCCTATTGCAATCTGTTATTTGATTAATCTTGGTATCGCTCTTTTCTCTGGCCAGGGCCTGGACAATAACAAACCCGGCGGGCGACAGGAGCCCTGCGTTTTCCTGTGAATCGTGTTGCTAACCCCGAATACCTTCACGCCTTTTTTCTCTCCGGTAGCATAATCATATCCCTCATATTGGCCCCTGGACTTCATCGGAAATAATACCGGTCCTGCCAGAAGCGTGTCCGCACCTCAACAAGGAACCGGAGGCGTCTATCCCAGGCATCTGACAGAGGGAGATGATGGCATCGAATTGTTCCTGTTTGAGCTGCTGGAACCCTTCAGGTGCACTTATTGCTGTCGTTACCGTGAAATCCCCGGATTCCTCTAAAAAGAGCTTGCCGATATCGAGATGGGGGGGTTCGTCATCAACATAGAGTACCCGGAGCGTATCTGCCATTATGTATCATTCTCTGTCATACGCCACATTCCCTTCGGCACCGTAATCTCGAACCGTGCACCCTTTCCAGGCTCGCCGGTCTCTTTGATCGTAATACCGGTGATGGAAAGGATCTCCCGGGAAAGGGCTAAGCCAAGCCCGGTGTTCTTCCCAAATCCACGTTCGAAGATCTTCTCCTTCTCTTCAGCAACGACACCATCCCCATCATCTTCGCACACGATGACACGATCTTCACCGGATTCCAGAGCAGAGAACCGGATAGTCGTAATCTTTCCTCCATATCGCACCGCATTGTCCATCAGGTTGTAACAGACCTTGACAATCAGCGGGTCAGCATATACTTCTGCACCAGCAGGCAGGTCGTTCTTCACCATGATCGCTCCAAGCGGAGCCTGTTTTGCCGCCGTGTCCACAAGTGCATGGACTTCCTGCCAGGAAGGAGCGTGGACACCGATCTCCTCGTATTCCTTAGTGAACTGGATCATGGCCGAGATGCGCTTTGCAGCGGCTGTAACTTTCTGGAAATACCCGGCAAACGTATGGTCAGGCAGCTTCTCTTCCAGGATGGTGAGATACCCCAGCAGTACGGTAAGCTGGTTGTTGATATCGTGGCGGGTAATGCTGGAAAGGAGGGTGAGCTTCTTATTCGCCGTAGCGAGTGACTTGGAGAATTGCATGAGTTCCTGCTCATGGAACTTCATCTCCTCTTCGAGATTTTTACGTTCGGTGATGTCCACCATTGTTGTCAGCAGGCAGCGGATT
>JBAXMF010000490.1:0-2317 GCA_037134435.1 Methanomicrobiales archaeon
AGAAGATGATGCAGATCCGTGACGTGTGCCTGGAGAAAGGCGGGGCAACGTTCTGTCATTCGGAACTCTTTGGCGAGAAGTACTCCTCCAACCACCAGGTCGTTTTCATGCCAAAGTCAAAGACGCTATGGATGAAGACCATGGACAAGGACTGGCAGAAGGTTGAGCTGGCTCCCCTGTTTGGTTCCTGAACGATAAGGGGAGGACCGGATCTATACAGAATGATCGTGAGCAATCCGGACTTTTTTTTAATTTTCAGACTAACCCGGTTAAATCAATCCATTCATACTGGTATCCTTAAGCAGGTAGCGGATAAGCCCCTCTCCAGGGAGATGCTGGTCGCCGTGCATGGATTTGATGGCATTGGCAATGACCCGCAGATCGTACTGGCTGGGATAGACTTCCGGTGGTTGTTTATCAAGATTGAGCAGGGTGTAGACACCCATCATTGCAGAACGTACCGAGTATTCGACAGTAAAGACACAATCTCCGGGTATCTCCACAAACTGTCCAAGGAAAGCAAGATTAACACTACCTTTGGGTACTACATCCGGCCGGTCTCCTTTGATCCGGGGCATGAACTGGCTGGTGATGTACGGCATCATGCAGGGGATAACCTTGGACGTAGCAATGATCTCTTCCGTCTGGTCTCCGGCTCCCATGTGATAGAGGAGCTCGCGCAGCAACTCCTCCCCGGTGCAGTCTTCCATCTTCTTCCTGATGCAATCACCGAGGTTATCCGGCAGCAACCCATAGGCCCACAGGACAAGGGTGTTTTTCGGCTGATTGGTAAAATGGGGCTGTCGGTGACAGGTTACGCTCAACAGCCATGAGGAGTCGACAGCGGTCATGATTCCCCCGGTTACCAGCTTTCCCGAATACGGATCCCTGCCGGTGAGTTTCCTGAGCAGGTCCGCCATTCTGGAGTCTGTACAGGTGATGGTGAAAGATTCCCACTTTGTTTTATCAATATCGCCACAGAAGATGCCGGGCCTGCCAAAGGATGGATCTTTTGCAGCGACGAATTTCCAGAGTTCCCAAGCCGCCCCCGGTCCCCGGTTCACCCCTGCCGGTGTAGCCATGCTCCCCAGGGTCGAATTCTCCGTCATCGAACCGCAGGTAAAGAACACCAGGTCGTCTTTTGTCGTCTTTACAATGCCGGCCTCGCCATTCGTTACCAGGTGAATTGCGGTGACGGTCTTCCTACCCGGTGTAATGTCCATGTCCAGGTCCGTAACCCGGGTGTCCTTCCGGAACGTCACCCCTTGCTCATCCAGCCATCGTTGCAGGGGCAGGATCATCGATTCATACTGGTTATAGCGGGAAAATAAAATCCCACGAAGCCGGGAGAGGCCCGGCAGGTGATGGATGAACCGGTGCATATAGCGTTTCATCTCCACCAGGCTCTGCCAGTTCTCAAAAGCAAACATTGACCGCCAGTAATACCACATATCCGTTGCAAAAAACGAGTCGTCGAAGAATTCTTCGATTTTCATTGCCCCTAGTTCGTCTTCCGTAGCCATGACGAGTTTTTCCAGCTGCCTGATATGGTGACCGTTAAGGCCGAGGGTGTCCCGGTTGATCTTTTCCCCGCACTTGTGCATCAGGCGGCAGGCAGAAACGTTCGGGTCGATCCGGTTCACATCCCGCAAATCCTCTAATACGGTCCGGGAAGGGTCCTCAAGGGTAGGAATATGGCAAAACAGGTCCCAGCTGCACTCGTAATGCTCCTCCATCTCTCGCCCACCCCGGGTGAGAAAACCAGTTTGTGCATCCCCGGATCCATCCATGCTCCCGCCGAGGACCTCCATGTTTTCAAAGACCGTGATATTCTTCCCGTCCATATGGCCATCATGGATCAGGTAAAATGCGGCAGCAAGGGATCCTATCCCGCCACCAATTAAAAATGCATGTTTATTTTCGATTCCTTCCGGCTCTCTCGCCCTGACATTGTTATAGGTACCCATAGTATTCACACCACAGTATTGTTGCCTATATGGCATAGCACTTAATAATGAATCACTATTTATCGGACATAAACATACGCCGGTCGGGATCCGGGTCTCCAGGAACCCGGATATTTCCGGGATGGAATCGATTTCGAATACGTCCTAGTCTAGGAACAGGATCTCTTTCATTTCGAGGTATTTTTTCATTGGGTATGATCATATCATCATCATCATCATCATCATCATCATCATCATCATCATCTGGCCTTTAGAGGTGGAACACAGGTGGTGTGAACGTGAAGGGTGTTTGGACAAGTCTGTCGTCACGTTGATCAAAGGACCCCTTGAAGGAATACCGTCTTCTGGCT
>JBAXMF010000491.1:0-2311 GCA_037134435.1 Methanomicrobiales archaeon
TACCGGAATGTTACATGGTTAACCTCGATAGAACCGGTCAAAACCCCGGGATGAATCTGTCCTTCATGAACTTCGGAAGGAGTTGCCAGAATCGGATTCATATAATCCCACATCGGCTTAATATTCCACAAGGATATCAGGGCCGAGCTCAGGTTTGAAAACGCTAATGAGAACCCCAACGTCGCAGTAAAAAAGGCTAAGAACCATCCACCGGTAAGTTCAGAGTGAACGGTGGAGGCAAGATTTGAATTTGAGATGGCGTATCCGGTTAATGCAAAAATGATAATGGTCAGCATTCCGGGCCAGATGAAATTCAGAATAAGAGAATATTCATCATAGAGAGAAATATTGAGTGAAATGCGGTTTTGCTGAACATAGTCTTTTTTCCATCGAAGATATGCCCGGTTTTCTGCTCCTGCAGAAGAAATTTTTGCAATACTGGAAAGAATCTGAAATGTTATCCCTGAAAGGTGTCCATCTTTCAATAAGAATTTTCGTCGCTCCTGGAAACTCAGGTATCCGAGTAGTATCGAAATGCTGAAGATACCCAATACAAAAGCTAACGTGTAAAGGGCAAGACCCGGCGAGATAAAAACCATCAGGATTCCGTTACATACAGAAAAAATGAACCCCAAAATGAGAGAAATTGCCACAGCGGATATCCTCGTCCTGATGCCATCCGCTATCTCCACACGGGACGTCAATTCTCCGGCACTATATTGACGAAAGAATGAAGGTGGCAGCTTGAGGAGTCTATCCCATATTGCTGCTTCGAAAACCGTCCCTATTTTTCCTTCCATCCTGATGATTGCAAAAGCCTGGGTTACCTGGAAACACACCGAAGAAACCAGTGTGCATAAGAGAATCACAATAATGGTGGTAAGAAGCCCACTATCACTATCCGGGATTGCGTCATTAAAAATTAAGCCCGTCCCGAGGGGCATAGCAATGGAAAGAATCCCTGCCAGGATTCCAAAGATGATAAATGTCACAATATCGCGTTTCCAGATGACATTCCATATAAGGAAGGCAACATCCGAAATCTGTAAAGCCCGTTCAGGAAGTGAAGGATACACCATGTACCCTTCGGGACAGAAAGAAGCCGGGGTAATGTTCTCACTGGAGTCAGTGACGCTGCAGGCATCAAATACCCGATAATGCCCGGGTTTATCCGGAATTGCAGCATTGATTTTCCCGTGGGTATCGACAACCAATAGCGGGCCATTATCTTCCTGCCACCACGTTTCACCCAGTTTTACCCGACGAATCCGTACCCGGTAATGTTCGGATAATTTCGTCAGTATGGTGAAGGGATCTGAATTGGATAATCCAGATAAGGACATGGGAGAAAGATCCGGGGAAGAGACTCCGATTGCCTGCAGAAGGCGATTAAATACTGAAAGGATCTCATCTGAATCAGGATCTCCCTCTCTTGACCCTTGTGAAATCAACTTCCTGGCCTGTAATTCCTGCTGATTCCATGAAGAGAATCGGCAATGATCTGAAGCGTCCGCATCAGCCCAACGTTTCTCAATGAGCCGGGTAGTCCATCTTCGCAAGGTTGCATCCAGATCAGGGACGAAGCATTCTGTATTGAATTCTGAAAGAGGTGATATTTTTATTTCTGCCTTCCCCGGCACAAAAAAAACCCATTCCGGAGGTACTACAAACCATCCCTCATCCCTGGTAAAGACCATATCTGATGATGTATCATGAACCGTTCCATGCGAAACCTGGCAGATCGGAATGGTACCAGGTCTGGTGCTGATACGAACATGAACATCTTCCAGCAGTTCATCATGATCGATTTGTTTCGTATCTGAATACAGAGGTTTTTTCCCCTGGAACAGGGGATTTTGAATCCAGGCTGCCCAGGAAGTACCAAAGTCAGAAAGAAGAGTCTGATCCGATACCTGAATTTCTTCGAGAAGAACCGTCTCCTCTGCCCGGGCAAAAAGACCGATATCATGTGGTTCAATGCCAAACAGGGTAGATCCTGTCTTGAATAGAGAACCAGGGAGCCGTTCTCCAGGAGATCCGTCCTGATACTTCCCTATGTATACAATCAGGTTTCCCTTGATAACTCTATAATACCGGCCTGGAGTATTCAGAATGAACCATTCGCCCGCATTGAGGGTATGGACGTTGGATGATGTAGTATCCATACCAATCACGCTCCTTCAGGTGAATCTGATTCATCCGCCATGATCAACTGATAATACGCCCCCTTGCTTTTCATCATCTGTTCATGAGTTCCCTGTTCAACGATCTCCCCCTTCTGCAGCACAATAATTGATTCACAATCCCTGAT
>JBAXMF010000492.1:0-2307 GCA_037134435.1 Methanomicrobiales archaeon
GAGACCACCTGGCCGGCAGCGGGGAAACCCGCCTCTTCGAGCGGTATGGTGTGGACATCCCCACCGGTGCCGGCATGGCCGGCGACATGGTTGTCATCAAGGTACAGGGTCTCAGGGTGGGCCCCCGACCGCGTCATGCCGAGCGGCTGGATGATCCGGGCATCTGTCAGGTCCTCCCAGCTCCGGTTGTCCACGTTAGCCGCGGCTTCCCCGGCGATGAAGAAACCCGCATTTGAGTAAAGGTACTGCTCCCGGAAACTGGTACCGGGTTCTAAGTAGCGCATCCGTTCCAGCATATCGCTGTTCGTGTACCCGAGCCTGCCGAGCAGGTCCCCATCGAAGTGCCGGAATCCCGTGCGATGGGCGAGCAGGTCACGCAGTGTCGCGTGCTCACCGGCATACGTGTCTTTTAATGCAAAGCCTGGAAGGTACGTGGCAACCGGCTTGTCCCAGTCCAGTTTCCCTCCGTCTACGAGTGAGCCGACTGCCCCGGCGGTGATATACTTTGAGACCGATGCGATCTGAAAGCGGGTATCGGGATCAACCTTTGCCGGTTTCCCGATCTCCCGGACGCCGAAACCTTCCAGGTACACCACGGTGTCGTTCTCGACAATGCCTACCACGGCACCCGGTACTTCGTACTCGGCCATCTTCCCTGTGACAAATTCATTAAAGCTGTCGAGTTTCCCGGTTTTCTGACTGGGTCCGGGACTTGTACTGATACAGCCGGCACATAGGACCATGCCAGCCATAAGGGATGCCACAAGGAGCAGGAATACGTATCGCAGGGCGGGGTTTTTCATGAAGAGGTGTTGGGTTTTATCATGAAAAATATTGCCGTGTGCTGCCCGACGGGTTGATTTTTTACCGTTTATCAGGTAATAATCCAGGACAACGGTCCGGGTGATACCTCATATACCAGGGACATGAGTGCCGATGTGGGGAATTTATTCAGCCGTTGAATGAGGAAATGAAACCCCCTAGTTGATACTTGCGTAGTTGCTCACCGATCAGGCGGAGCGATGATCCGTATTTTTTAATATCATACCTTGAAGGGGGGATATTTTTTCTGATTCCGGATACGGCGGTAGCTCCCAGGCAGGCGATGAAAGTATGGAATTGTAAACCTGAAAGTATTCAAACAAAAAAGGTCATTAAAGATATATCGTACCATCGCAAATGTCTGAATATGCCAGCAACCGGGAAAAATGGTTTATTATTCTCCTGCTGATTGTTGTAGTAATCGTTGTAGTATCCTCGGTATTGCTATACGGATCACACTGGGTTAAAGGAATTTCTGCTTTTATTTAGACTTTGCAAAGACGGTTGATAGTAACCACGATACTCTGTAAAGAAGCTGAAAGGAGCGATTCACCGGATGGAGATAGTGCCAGGAATACACAAGGTTGACGGAGTCAATGGCAACTGCTACGTTGTCGAACGTGAAAACCTGGTGGTGATTGACACGGGGATGCCGGGCAGCGGAAGAAAGATCCTTTCGTACATTGAGAACACAATGCAACGGCAACCGGATGAGATCGGGACAATTTTTCTGACTCATTTTCACATGGACCACACCGGTGGTCTTGCCACGCTGAAAAAAGCCTCATCAAAAGCAAAGGTTGCAATACACGAAGCTGATGCAGGGTATCTATCGGGAAAAGTCGCCCTGCCGCAATATCCCGGGATAAAGGGCATGCTCCTTCATATCGGCGAGAAAATTATGGGACCAAAACCCATCATTCCAGATATTCTTTTGAAAGATGGAGACCGGGTTGATGGCCTCCTTTGTCTCTCTCTTCCTGGCCACACACCAGGGAGCATCGGGCTTCTCATTGAAGGATCAAAGGTTTTCTTTTTAGGTGGTATTCTCATATTCGATGGAAAATCAGTAGTGCCTGGCCCGGCTTTTTTCACGATGGACCATGCACGTGAGCGTGAGTCAATTATGCGAATCGCCGGGCTTCATTTCGAAACCCTGCTTGCAGGTCACGGTGTACCGCTCCACCCGGGCGCAGCTGCAAAAGTTGGGGAATTGGCAGATACCTTGCAGTAACATCCTGAAATCAGCTGACATTTTTTTTAAAATGACGACAAATGTCCGAGAGGTCGTAATTCTGTTCAGCTAAAATCATTAACATCCTCCTTTAAAGATTCTTTCTGTTCGATTAGTACGATGTATTCATTCACCAACCGTTCGCTCATCTCGAGAGTCCGTGAGATCTCAAGCGGGTTCATCCGGCCATGAAGCGTTCGGACTTTTTTGAATGCTTTGATATAGCGGTCACAAGCTTCTTCGGTATGGCA
>JBAXMF010000493.1:0-2296 GCA_037134435.1 Methanomicrobiales archaeon
GGATATTCGTGCGCTGGCCAAAACTGTTATCCCCCCAGACAAAGAGGGCTCCGGTTTGCGGTCCGGCTGATACGATGCCCGAAAGAAAGAGACAAAAGATGATAATCAATAAAACAATAGCGTGCTTTTTCATATTTTTACCTCAATTTGCCGTTTTATACCCCTGCAGTGTTTCATAAACCACTTCCCGTTGTATGGAAGTCCGCTTCCATAGGTATTTAAGCATTTGTCTCTGTCATTGTTGTAATCTACATCTTGATGGCACATGTCTTACCTATCGTTTTTTCCTCAACGTTATGATCGAGGTTATACTGCTCAAACATCATGCAGTCCAGATAATTCCAGGGTTAACTCCTCCTCCAGGAAGTAAGTGGGCTGATACATGGATGTTTTTATTTCACCATGGGACAACAGAAGTATGTCACTGGCAGAAATTACCGGAAAAAATAAGAGCCGGGATCCTGATTAAGGTTCCAGCAGTAACAGGGAAGGACAAACAATTGGGACATTCACCCATCGGGATACCTGGAAAACCCGTCACTCAAAAGCAACGTTGTACGGTGCAGGAAAGGCATGCCGTGATGCAATCAGGAACAACCGTTGGTAGTGCTCTCTCCAAAGGTTCAAAAGGGTGCGTGAATAGAGATTAAGGTGGTCCCCGGGCATTACCATTCATTTGTAATAATTGAATCCGGGCTACATTCCAAAATTGTTATGTGATGGTATAGGAAACCGATGCAGGAGCTGAAAATCTGATGAATTCAATTATCCTCTTTTTCCTTGCAATATTACCCATTATCATCATTTTTACCGGCATCGTATTCCTGAAACAATCAGGTACCGTAATGGCGGTTATCGGCTGGCTCATCACGATGTTCGTTGCCGTTCTCTTCTTCAATACATCGCCTGCCATTGCCCTCTATGCCTCAGCCAGCGGGGTTCTTGCCTCCTTTGGCATTTCCCTGATGGTCTTTTTTACCATTCTCCAGGTGACGATGATGGACCTGACCGGTGCAATCCGGAGTATTTCTGGATACATCAAGTCCATCGCCGCGGAACGATATGAACAGATCATGATCCTGAACGTGGGGTTTGGTTCATTTCTGGTCTCCATCGGGGCAACCCCCGTCACGATGCTCCCTCCGATCATGATGGCACTTGGCTTCTCACCTGTTGCCTCCGTGGCCCTTCCATGCCTCGGATATGACCCGCTCACGTCCTTCTCGCTCCTCGCCGTCCCCATCACTCTTCCTGCAGCTGTGTTTGGATTTAATGCGGTCCTCATGGGGAGTACTGTTGCCTTATTCCTGCCGGTTATTTCTACAGGTCTCTCATTAGGTATGTTATGGGTCGCGGATGGAATGTCGGGTGTGCGGAAAGGTCTTGTCCCGGCAGTCCTTGCAGGGCTCACGCTCGGCATTTTTGCCATTATATTCGTTAATATTCTCCCAGCATCGGCAATCGGCCTTGTTGGTGTATTCGCCGGGCTCATTACCATTGGAGTTCTCTTTCTGCACAGGGCGGTCCGGGGAAAGCCACTACGGGCACAAAAAGCACCTGCCGGGACTGTCGCGGCGGCAGGAGACCCTGCACTGATGCCACTATGGAAGGCGGCACTTCCGTGGACCCTCCTCGTGGTGCTGGTGGTTTTCATCAGTATTCCGCAAATACAGGCAGGACTCTACAATATTCTTGGAGATGCCCAGAAAGTTACCGTTGTTGCCAACAAGGTGGTTGACTTAACACTCCTGAACCAGGCATATTTCTGGGTTGTGGTGAGCACCCTGATCGCAGCACCCTTCCTTATTGGGTCAAAGGCAGAAAGCAAAAAAATTATTATAACCTGGATAAAACGGGCGTGGAGTCCCACACTAGCTGCGGCGATCTTTTTTGCGATTGCCTACGTCATGGACTGGTCTGGCCAGACCGTGATAAACAATACCCTCACTTTCGTCTCGGGGTCGTATGACCTCAACATGAATGCCGTGATAGGTCTTACACTGGCCCTGGTATTCGGGATTGCATTTCCTGTTATCAGCCCCCTGCTCGGGTTGTTCGGGTCCTTTGTTTCAGGGAGTGAAACCTCGTCGAACGTGATGTTTTACGGGATCCTGCAAAAAGCGACCCAGGTCCTTAACCTGGACTTCACCAAGGTCTATGCTGCCCATATGGTTGCCGGGGGAATTGCATCGGGGATTGCACCAGCTAAAATTATCAACGCCGCTGCGGTCATCGACCTGCCTGGGATAGAAGGGGCAGTGATCAGGAAATCAGCGGTAGTAGTCGTACTCCTGGC
>JBAXMF010000494.1:0-2295 GCA_037134435.1 Methanomicrobiales archaeon
AACTCCTATACCATCTTTCTGAAAGCAGAATGAGCTACTGCAATAATCACCGCATCCATCTTCTTGTCCAATTTCGGCAGTGGTTTCGCGCCAAAATGTTCAATTACCGATTCCGGTAGCATCGGGTCATACCCGTACACATTCGCATCATACTCCTTCAGTTCCTGCACCATCTTCTCAACAGGCGACTCCCGGATGTCCGCTACGTCCTCCTTGTAGGTAAGGCCCATGATGAGCACATTAGACCCCTTAATTACCTTCCCGACCTTGTTCAACCCCTTAACTGCCATTTCTGCCACATATTTTGGCATCGAGTCGTTGATGGAACGTCCGGCAAGGATGACCTGGGGGTGGTGGCCGACTTCTTTCGCTTTCTTTACAAGGTAATAGGGATCGACCGGGATGCAGTGGCCCCCGACCAACCCGGGGCGGTACTGGTGAAAGTTCCACTTGGTGCCGGCGGCCCTGAGGACTTCATCCGTGCTGATGCCGAGGCGGGCAAAGATCATGGAAAGTTCGTTCATCAGGGCAATGTTGAGGTCACGCTGGACATTTTCAATGACCTTGGCAGCCTCGGCGGTTTTGATATCCGGGGCCTGGTAGACGTTGGTGACCAGCCCGTATAACTCAGACAAGGTTTCAAGTGTCTGCTTGTCCATCCCGGAAACAATCTTGTAAATATTGGGGAGGGTATGCTCTTCGTCCCCTGGATTGGTCCGTTCCGGTGAATACCCGACAAAAAAGTCCTTTCCGCATTCCATGCCGGACTCCCGCTCAAGGATTGGCCCCATGATCTCTTCGGTTACCCCGGGATACACGGTGGACTCCAGGACCACAATGGCGCCTTTCTTTAAGTTCTGACCGACGATCTTCGATGCAGATTCCACCGGTTCCATGTCCGGATCTTTTGCTTTGGTGACCGGGGTCGGGACTCCGATAATGACAAAATCCGCCTGCCTGATCATTAAAGGGTCGGTTGTTGCTTCGATTTTATTGCCCGGGGTGGCATTCAGCTCATCAATGGCCTTCTGGTTTCTCCGGTACCCAATCGTCCTCAGGTGCCTGGAAAATGCTTCGGCAAGGGGGAGGCCCACATAACCCAGACCTACTACACAGACTGTTTTATTTTTTATTGATTCTGGTACCATTCAATCGTCTCCATAAGCCCGGTTTTTACTGTGTACTCCGGGTCATAATTAAATCCGGACTTCGCCCGTGTAATATCAGCAAGGGAATCACGGATATCCCCTATCCTCGGCGGTTCGTAGAGTACCGGAACTGTAACCCCCGTGATCTCCATGATTACCCGGGCGAGTTCATTGAGATCGATCCTCTGGCAGTAGGCAATATTGAATACCCCTTGCGCATTGCTCTCCATCGCCCGGACATTTGCCTGGACGACATCTTTCACGTATGAAAAATCTCTGGTCTGCCCCCCATCGCCAAATATGACCGGGGACTGGTGGGACAAGATTTGGGTAATAAATTTCGGAATGACCGCCGCATACTCCGAATTAGGGTCCTGCCGGGGGCCAAAGACATTAAAATAACGGAGTGCAATGGTCTCTATCCCATAGAGCTCCGAAAATACCCTTAAGTATTGTTCTCCTGTCAGTTTTGACACGGCATATGGGGATAGGGGGTGTGGTCCCATATCTTCCCGCTTGGGGAGCACAGGGGTATCCCCATATACCGAAGATGACGAGGCGAACACGATTTTCCGTACTCCGCAGTCTTTTGCAGCGACAAGGACATTCAATGTGCCAGCAATATTAGTTTCATTCGAGGCGATTGGATTTTTTACAGATCGCGGGACCGATGCAATTGCGGCCTCGTGAAATATCCCACCCACACCTTCGAAGATCTGATAGAGCAGATCGATGTCCGTGACACTGCCATTGATGAACCTGACTCGTTCATTACCGGTGTGATGGGCGATATTCTCCATCTTCCCGCTGAACAGGTTATCAAGAATAATCAGATCATTATCACGGGACAAAAAATCCACAAGATGGGAGCCGATGAATCCTGCTCCGCCAGTTACAACATATTTTATTGGAAATCCCCCCAAGGATGAATAGCTTACAATTTAATGAACATTAGAGAACGAAATATCTTGCGAATTGGAAAGGGTATGATCGCAGGTTCGGTATTATAAGTTCTAACCGACGATCTTCGATGCAGATTCCACCGGTTCCAGGTCCGGGTCCTTCGCCTTCGTAACTGGTGTCGGGACTCCGATAATGACAAAATCCGCCTGCTTAGTGTCCGTGAAATAATAAGCTAATCAATTTG
>JBAXMF010000495.1:0-2294 GCA_037134435.1 Methanomicrobiales archaeon
GGCAATAAAATTATTGTATTATCTGCAGAGGCAACCGGAGGAGAGAACATCGGTGTGATTGTGGATGATGTCCAGAGTGTAATCCAGATTAATGAACATGATGTTGAGCACCTGGGTGAAGGGTTGTCATCGCAGTCATCGATGCATATCAAAGGTATTATTAAAATCGGAAGCAGGGGATTGGATAAAAAATCAGACTCTGATGAAAAAGACCTTGTCATCTGGCTGGATATGCTCAAGGTGATCGAGGACCTCTCCCTCCAGAAAACACGGTAACGGTACCATCCAGGCGGCAACACGGGGTAATGATTTGTAACCGTATATTTTTGCCTGCTAATTTTCAGATGGCGATTGTTGATGGCGATTATAACACAGGAACCCCAAATTTGTCAGCCCTCACATTTCGTAATACGGGGGTCCAAAATATGAAAATCAATAAGTCTATAACAAATGAATTCTGATGTAAATTTGGTAAACGGGTCACTGCTAAATTTTATTTATGGCAAATGTGAACGTAAGGGTACCCATCAAGTGTTTTTGGGTACCTGAAAATAGCAGGGCACTGGTAGCATTCAGTTTATACTTGTAGGGACAAGAGTCCCGGGAGTGGTCACGCAATGGCAGAGATAAAAGATATTGTAGAGTTTGAGATTGGAAGCGCACTCTACGGGATGGATATCAGCCTGGTACGTGAGATTGTTGAGATGCTCCCGATCACACGCCTGCCGGGAAGCCAGAAATGCATCGTCGGCGTGATAAATCTCCGGGGCGAAGTGACCATGATCGTATCCATCAGTGAACTGCTCAGCATCAGAGGGCAGTCTGATAAACAAAACGAGAAGATTATTGTCCTGGTACCTGACCTTACCGGTGGTTCAAATATTGGGATTATTGTTACGGAAGTCCACAGCGTGCTCTCGGTCCCGGTTGAGGATATTGAACCATTCAGTGGAATACTTGCCACCGATTCCGGAGGATTCGTAAAAGGCATCATAAAAACATCCTCCGGTGATAAGGAACGACTGGAAGTGGCAGGAAAAAATTCGCGGTTAATGCTATACCTGGATATGGAACAAATCCTTACCGCACTTCACCTGCCCTGTAAAATTCATTAAGGACACGTACGATAATGGATGACTTTCATACCCTGACGGCAACAATAGAACGGCTCCTTCACATACGTTGTGGGAATTACAAAGAAGATTACATCAAGCGCCGTCTTTCTTCGCGGATGAACTCGGTGAACCATAAAGAGTACCTTGCCTACAACAAGTACCTCTTAGCAAACCCGGAGGAACAGGAAAAACTTCGGAATGCCCTTACAATTAACGTAACGAAATTTTTCCGTGACAAGGAAGTATTCGAACTGGTGAAGCGGGAACTGATCCCGGAGATCCTTAAGAAAAAGCAACGGGTCCGTATCTGGAGTGCCGGGTGTTCATCCGGTGAGGAACCGTACAGTTATGCGATTGTCCTCTATGAGATCGGCCTCACGAATCCCTCGATGGATGCGTTAATTTATGCGACAGATATCGATTACGAAATATTAAAACGGGCGAAAGAAGGGGTCTATGAGAGGCCAGCCCTGGATAACATGACGGAACTGCAGATCCGGAAACATTTTACCCTTCGGCCTGATGGAAAATATGAAATTAAGCCTCATATCAGGGAGAAGGTACGGTTCCAATATCATGACCTGATGCGCGGGGAACCGATCGCAAAATATCTGGACCTCATCTCCTGCAGGAATGTAACGATTTACTTTAATGAGCCGCAAAAAAACGATCTCTGCAGGGTATTTTATAACGGTCTCGTGGCAGGCGGCTATTACGTGATGGGGCTTTCTGAGTACCTGGGAAAGGAGACGGAACCGCTCTTCAAGCCTTACCGGCCACTCCTGAAAGTATTTGTACGGCTGTGAACTACCGCCTGCCTTTTTTCATTAAATGATGTTACAGGGTGACCCGGTATTCGATAAGTGATTGCGCGGGTAATTTTAACCTGATATGTGCCCGCCGTCGTGGATAGAGTTCATCCATTATCTGCAATGAGCACCGGTCCATGATCCCATCAAAGATCTTGTCATAACGTGCTTCCTCCTCTCGGTAGAATGAAAGGACTGCATCAAGTTTTTTCGGACCTTTGGACTCGAGGATAATGCCCGTGAACCTGGCACCAATTTCAACGGGGACCTCCAGGACTTCCTTATCGACAATGAGCCGGACACTATCCATCTCAATTCGTCCCCCCTCGATAATCGAAAACTCCATCTCAATATCGACACGGTGCAGAAC
>JBAXMF010000496.1:0-2294 GCA_037134435.1 Methanomicrobiales archaeon
ATCTGCAGCTGCCGGACGGGAGGTGAAAGTGATACGGACCTTAACCACTTCCGACATTGTCCCAAAAATAAACCCGGTAACCGTATTCATTTTCTTCCGTTGGTACGATACCCGGCTTCTCGCACGGATAATATCCAGGTGTTCCTGGTAATATCTGCTGTTTTTCTTCCGCATTTTGCCGGGGTTGTTGTTGTAGTAGCATTTGTACCGTGCACGCCGTTTATCTAATTTTGACCGCTCCCGGGCCACAACCATCGCCTCGGCGAGAGTTACGGTGAGGGTTTCCTCAATCATGAGTTCTCCCGCTGGTTCCGGAGCCATTCATTGCGGCAGGCAAAACTATGGAAGACCCGCTTGTTTTTCATCCGGGCCCGGGCCTCTGCCGGCATGAGGGTAAACCGTTTGCCGCAGTTGTCACACACCAGGGTAACGCGAATTCGTGGATGCATCATAGTATTTCCTCCACACGACCTGTCCCGTTGCATACCTGGCATGGTTCAGGGAGTTTCCGTTTCCGGAAGAGCCGACCCGTCCCGCGACAGGCCACGCAATCGATCTCCCGGTGGTAGCGGTCGGTCATTCTGCCACTTCCAACCATTCAACCCAACCAAAGGACTGGCTGCAACAGTCACAGGTGTAATGGTGTTCCTTTACCGGTACTTCTGCTCCTGGCGACACAAATCCATCGCAGTCAGGAAACGCCCCGAATGCCCCTTTGCATACCGGGCATATCATCTTCCAGGGATCTTCTTTCTGGTGTGTGATGATCAATTCAGTCATGCTCCCTGCACCACCAGGGTAACCCGGCAGACGGTCCCGTCCTGGTCTCCACCCCGGTACACCCTATGCCATTTTGTCATGGGGCTTTCCTCTGTGCCACACCAAATGAGGTGAGCTCATAGAAGATTGAACGGTCCTTGCTAAAAATATCAATTTCTGCTTCTATCGCGGTGCCTTCTGGCGAACCAGGTTTCTGGCGTAACCAGACCGTCCCCGTTATTTCCGTCTCGTTTTTCCAGTGCTTGAGATATCGCCTGAGTTCTTTTACCGTTGTCATGGTTGCATCTCCCGGATCGAGCGGAATTCTGCCGTCTCGTCAAAGATTACACAATCCATACTCGCAACATCAAGTTCTGCAAATACCACGGCCTCGTGGGTAGGATCAGGGTTTAGGAATAGCCAAACCGTTCCCGTTATTTCCGTGTTGTTTTTCCATTGTTTGAGAAATGTCCGAAGTTCTTTTACCGTTGTCATGAAAATGTCCCTTTTGTTTTTTGTATGTTCATAAGCCCGAGCATTATTGCGTTCACGTGCTGCGCATGAAAGGCAGAGATACAACGAATGTACCTGGTCCCAATAACCGTTCAGTGCCCGCACACCACAGATAAAACATTTATCCGTCATTGTCCGGCACTTCTCCTCGTGATAGAGATTCGGTCGCAATTTCCAAACGCATTGGATCTTGCCCTTCGTTTTCAAAATATTCCCTCTCTTCAAGGTAAACTAACAAATACAACACCTTTTTACAATAATCATGCTGGCTATTTTTACAGAATTTTGATTGGAAAATTGAATATATCCAATCCAATCCATACTCTTCCATCGTTTTCTGGTCGCGTTGTGCCAAAATTACTAATCCTTCAATCATTTTTTCTACTTTTCGCCGATATTTCTTGTATCCACCATTTTTGATCAGTCGATACCTGTAATTCACCGCATCCGGGATTGTTTCAATAAAAATCTGGGTTAAAATGGCTTGTTTTAACGGATCGATCATTCCCGCCCTACGACCCCTTTTGGTCCCTATCCATCCGGTCATTGGCCAGCACCGCCATTCGCTGAACCGACCGCCAGGGCTTCACGGTCGTGGCATTGCTGACATAAACGCGTCCCCGCCTCCCGGTCGTGGAACACCGCTTTCTCGAAGTTGCATACCGAGCAACGGCCGATGTCTTTTGATATCCTTACCATCTGGCTGAGGACGATAATTCCCGGGAGAGGTGGGGCCTTGGTCCGCTCCCTCCTCTTCGCTGCTTCGAAACATCTCTTGCAAATCCTGATCGCCGTCTTATCTTTTCTAGCGGTTCGTGTCGGCGTAACTTTCTCGATATACTCAGCACTCCTCCTGCCACACGCGGCGCATTTCAAATGGCGATCAGAATGGTCGAGTGGTTTGAAGTCCAGGACCGAGATCCCGATCCCCCTTGTCTGCAAGGGAGGTAAGTTTCCTGCTGTTTTATGCATATTTCCTGCAGTTGTAGGGGGTTGCAGGCACGTGTTTCGGGGATCATGCG
>JBAXMF010000497.1:0-2278 GCA_037134435.1 Methanomicrobiales archaeon
ATGCATCTGTCCGGAACGGCCTGGTCCGGGTCAACGGAAAATAATATGATACCCTCTATTTTTCCATACTACCGTTTGTATCCAATAGTTCCCCCCGGCGTTAACAGCAAAAAAAGTGTTGGTAACACCATTGCCATCAATCACGGCTGATGCCGGGAAAGCCAATGTAACGTTAATTCGAGTTATGTATCATTCCTGATCTTGTTGATTGGGTAGGGCTGATTGAGTATTCCGTTTTTTTGTCACGCGATTGTTTTGATCCTGAAATTATGGCGAATTACAGTTTTTTTGCCCTGTTAAAATTGAGGGGTCTCCGTTTGTTAATCGATACCCGTGATACCATTCGCATAACCTGACCCCTGTAGGTAAAACACCCGCAGCATCCGGCAACCCTTTGTCCCAGAACAGCGTGCGGAACGGGTAACAGGTTGCTGGACCATAACAAATCCTTTACCTTCGCAGGGGGGCCAAATCTTGCAATCGATTTTCCCGTTCTCCCCTGTAATATGCACAACGTTTTTTGGTAATTCCGGATGCACCAATTGATGCAAAATCCTGATTTATCCAGAAGACGGTTCCCGTGTGCCGATTAAAAAGACCACATCTATCAATGCTGATTCCCATTAACACCTCAATTGAGAATTTTTTTGGTAATCTTCGTCGTTAGTTTACCCCCAAGGGTCATGAAAACCATCCTGATCCCAGGAGAATGGAAGACGAATGCAGACCTCGACCTAAACTTCAGATGATGAAACCGTGCCAATTTCAGACCACAATGTGCTGAAAAATTTTCATCCGCGTCTGCCCCTTGCCGGTGATCCCCCGAATGTCCTTCTTACCAATTACCAGAAGTGCAGTGGATTGCACATATAAAAATTATTCCGAGGAAATGAAGATACGCATCTCTGTCCCAGGAATTGGTGAGATTGGTTCAATGACACTCATTGCTGAGATCGGGAATGTCAACGATTTCTCTTCAGGGGATAAATTAGCCAGCTGGTTAGGTATAGTTCCTTGCATTTACCAATATGCGGACAAGTTACGTACCCGCTCTATCACCAAGAGTGGATCTGAAAATGCACGAGGGATCCTTGTCCAGATAGCACACGCAGAATCTCGCTCTCGAAATAGTGCACTCAAACCATTCTTGATCCGCAAAAAAGCTATTATCGGTGCGGGTAAAGCTATTATTGCTCACGCCCGCAAGATTGTGGTATTATCTGGCACCTGCTGACCAACCGCGAATTCTACGATGATGGACTCTATGTAAAGAGCCATCAGCCACTTAATGGTAATGTGGAGGTACCCTCTGTTATATCAATCGAGGAGATTATTCAATTGTTTATGGATGCATCAGAGATCATAAAAAAACGTGATCCTGACCCTAAATATTTATTTCAACCTCAATTTTAGAGATTTGCATGCTAAAACATAATTAAGGTGACTAGGGAAAGTTCACATTCCCAAACCTTGGTGCAAAAAGACGTAAATAGGCATAGAATAATATTCAATTGGTGAGAAAAGATGCCATCCTTTGTATGTATTGGTAAGGACTGTAAATTTGAGACCTCCGCTCCTACCGAAGGCGAGTTGATGACCAAGATTGCCGAACACGCAAAAACCGTTCATAAGCTGGACCCAATCCCGGCAGATATGATGGTCAAGGTGAAGGCCGCAATTAAGAAGTGAAAATTATAATTTTCACTTCCTTGCGTGAACGTGGGGTGATTTCCTCACTCGTGGTGCTGTTTTAATGAAGTAAGGAAAGTTTATCATTCCCGGTTCGACCGCTGAATGGTCAATCATACCATCATACCTGGCCTGACGTTGTTAACGTTTGATCCCTGGGTTCATCCATACGAATTAACCCCCTCGTTACACTCCCGGGACCCGCCGATTTATTTACCTGGTTAACCAGGCCATCCGGGAGAGGATTAACTCGAAATTTACTATTGGGAAAACCGGCGAGAACATGTCGTATTCCCCGTCAAACATGGAGCATTGGAAAAAAGAATGAAGGGGCGATTTTTTTCTGATAATTGTTACACAGGGTAAAACATAATTCAAAAAAGGCGATGAACCAGCGTGTTTTGGAGGATTGTTCGTTACTACATTGATTTTATTTATTGTGAGTTTATATTTGTCCGATTAAAACATCAACAGGCAGGGGAGTATCCGGAATAAAAATAAATTCCCGGGGTGGCATTCTACTGCATACCCTATATTAACCCTTCAAATATCGATTTCCAGATAATAACTCGTTAAAATGAAGACGGGA
>JBAXMF010000498.1:0-2276 GCA_037134435.1 Methanomicrobiales archaeon
CTGGCGGTTCAGGAAGCGAATATCCAATTCTGCCTGCAAAGCTGACACCATTACATTTTCCAGTTCATGGTTGTCCGGGTAATATTCCGTAAAATATGTATAAACGCCCGTTACATGGAGTTCTTTACAGATATCTGCAAGAGTTGTCTGCATACGTTATCCCTCCATCAAACGATCGTAGACCTGCAAATCTTGTTCGTTGACTTGGAAATTGGAAGGAAAGTCTAGTGGTTCAACCAGCTGATACGGTTGTTGACAAATGAAAAAACGCAAGGTATCCACTGTTACCGGCATATCACTCTCCATCACCTGAATAGCGAGATTCTACGTACTACATATTGTCATATCGCTAAAAATGTCAAATCCCATCCTCTCAACTTGCTCGGTGGTCTTTTTCAAGAGATTTAGATATCCAATTTCATTTGAGATCGGCAGTCCTAAATCACATCGTTCAACACGACTTAATATCCGTATTAGTTCAGCAGATTGCATGATTTCGTGTTGTTTGTCAACTTTCATAGTTCGAATAAACCAGTTGAGGGCAGTGATAAGACGATACGCCAAATCGCACACGAAGAAATACGCTCGAACACGCTGTTCCAGGTAATGACGGACTGGCTCAAGTTTTTCATTGGACTTTAAACATCTGAAAACTTTTTCAATAGCATCCTTGCTTAAATACAGATGGACGACCTCCTCTGCACTAAGTGAGGAATTCGTTGCATACAGTAAAAATTTTCCATCACTATTGGCAGCCTTCCTGATGCACACCTCCTTGAAAGACCAGATTAAAGAATAACCTGATTTTTCCTCCTTCACCGTGTATGTAACAAAACGGGTCCATCCATGGATGATCTTTTTTACTTTCATCTGAATGGAACTAGCAGAGTCGCCTGAACAGGATAGTTCAAGGGTTTTCAGTTCCTCCCGGATCATCCTTAACGCTAAATTTCGTTCATGTATATCATTGTTAACCGTATCAGGATTCAGACAAACCGTAACTTTGCGGTCTGAACCAAAAAGTGGAGTTACGGTCTGAATTGCATATAATTCTCCGTTCTTCTGAAGCGGGATCATATTATCCATATGCATGGGCACGGCTATTGAAGCAAGAATGTCTTTTACTTCTGTAGTATTTTTGGGGATTCCCGTGATAATTTTCCATTTAAACCGTTCTGTCGTGAGGATAGTATCCTTGGTAGTATTCCCACGATCCCAAATTATCGTTCCAGGTTGTAATCCCATTTCATTAATTCGAACAAAAAAGGATTGCACTGTGGAAAGTGAAGAAAAATTCCCTGGAAAAATGCCGTGAGCAAGTGGATAATTGTCTTTTTTGGAGATCAGCATTGTCAAATTGATTTGGTGTTGTCTAGAATGTCTTGAATTGTATCCCTTCTCTACTAATGGACAGGTATTTCCGTAAACGAGGACCGCAGTGAGATCGTATGCTAATATCTCTCCTCCCGGGTCTGGAAGAGAAACATGACCTCGCCAATGCTGATAAAGTGCATCATCGATATGATTTGTAAAGTCGATCCGACGATCAGATTCGGGATCATAGGAACAGACCATATCCAAAGCTGCTAAAAACCGGTCTTTTGAAAATGCATCTTCTTTTACACCCATTAATCGGGGGAGATCTGTTGTGAGAACCCAATTCTCTAATTGAGTGGCACTATCTGGATTTACTATGCGGTTTATTGCCCATGCGGTTAGCAATCGTCCTGGTGAAATGCCGTTTGGGATCGCTTGACCAACCGTGATACGATCAATTATGGAAACAAAATTTGCCCTTTCTGCAATCCGCCATAAGAGTGCAATATCTCCATATCGCTTTGACCTTTCCGGAAACAGAACTTTGACTCTGGGAATTTTTGGTTTTGGAACTTTGAATTCGCCCCCTTCGACCCCTAGGTATCGAATAAACTTGGATTTTACCTTCCCATCTTCACGATAACTCTTGTACTCATAGAGATAGTAACAATTCCCCTTCTTAACCCGCCGAATAGCCATGTAATATATATTGTATACTACACATATATTAATATAATGCCATTATTTTGATAATTAATGATTAAAAATAAGATTTAATATTTGTAGTATGTACTTTTTCGCTATTCAGGTTTTAAAACAAGGTCTCGACAAGTTCCACGATTCCCATGTGTACACCATCACAAGCCCTGCCAGTACCGCGAAAAATGTGTCGGTGAATTAATGAACTGAACTATACTACCTATGAGGGTAATTGGCAATCGGGACACTGATAAAAGTCA
>JBAXMF010000499.1:0-2273 GCA_037134435.1 Methanomicrobiales archaeon
TCCTGAATATAGTAGCTAAGATGATGATCGATGATTCGTTACTTTTGCAACTGAAAGCAATCGGGATGAGTGAATACGAGGCGAAGGTGTATGTGATTCTATCAGCATTGCGGGTGGCAAGTGCCCGTGAAATTCACGAACAGACGAAGATCCCCCAAGGCAGAATCTATGAAATGCTTACCACTTTAGCCTAAAAAGGGTTTATCGTTTCTTCTGGTAAGTCGCCGGTTCGATACTCGCCTATTGATGTTATCCAGACGTTTGAACGGCTGAAACGGGGATCTGTGACCTCTCTTGAGGGATTACATGAGCGTCTGAAAGCATTGGGAACTGAAACACCAGAACCGCTCATGCAGGGATATAAACTGTTTACAGAGTGGACCAGGGACAATCAGATTCGGATGATCCTGCGTCGGGCGAAATCAGAAATTATCCTGCTCTGCAACGATAAAGAATTTCTCACCAGGTATGGCCGTGATATTTCACGTGCGGCAAAACGGGTTCCTGTGTATCTTGTTGTCGGAAGAAAGGAACTTGCCGGATTTGCTCCAATAAAGTGCTATGTTGGCGGGAGTGATATTGCGGTGTCCCTCTTTCAACACGAAGAGGGAGAAAACATCGGGCTCTCGATGAAATTGTTATTGATGGCTGACCGCCGGGAGTCTTTATCGGTCATGGAAGAAAACGGCAGACTGACGGGAATTTTCATCTTTCCTGATATTTACGCTGGTTACCTGTCGCGAAAATTTGTGCAGGAAATTCAACCGGTTGAAAGGTCGCGCCGGGGAGCTTAAACGATTGACTGCGACTAACCCCGGGGTCAATACCCTCCCGGTAGGGAGCAGCGGAGTCTGGACGTGATGCGGCCAGATCACCGGGCAGGAAGTAGATTGCGGCAAAAAAGGAATCGCGTATCCACGTACCCCGAAACCGGGTAAAACAGCCTGAATTTCGCCCGAATTAATGAAATGTTCTACACTCACATGTAATCCTACCCTTCCCAACCGTACATCCACCGCTCCTGTTCGTTTAAATCGCCCGCATTCACCTCCGTTTACCGGTGGTGCTTAACAAGGCGTTTTACAGTGAATTTTTACATATTCCGCCAATAATTGGTCTTTATCTACCTCTTATCCATTTACCTGGGTTTCATTAAGATCCCCTACCTTCCCATCTCGAAATGGTCTTTTTCCGGTTTTTTGCGGACCTGGGCACCGTCTGGCAATAGACCGTAATGGTGGTCAACGGGACCTTATCGAAGAAAAGACCTAACGAAGCCTATCTATAGCGGGGCGGTTGCTCTCACCCGGTTCGTGCATAAAAGGTATAGTTACCGAGCAGAAACTTAACGATATCACAATTCTTTTACCCCCAGAATTAACCTTTTTGGGTTGATCAGTTCTGTTTTCGGGACTTTGAAGCGGATCGATCGCAGGGCCACGCTGCTTCTATGCGGGACATCGGATACCTTGTTTTAAGGGGGTCCTGCTTTTCCCAGGGAAACGGTCCCTGGGTTAGTCACATCGCCATATTATTCCTGCCGTTTCACTCCTTTCGCCAATCGCTCGCACATCCTCCGGAGCTGAGGGGTAATGTCGTAGGGGTCGAGGATGACCTCAATGATGGATGGGTCTTTTGATTCCTTTGCTTCCACAAGGGCTCCTGCAAGTTCATCTTCTGTCGTAACCAGGTAGCCCCTGCCCTTCCCGATGATATCCGGGATCCGGTGATACCGCCACGGTGCGACATCATTGAACGGGCCGTCGATCATGGGCCGCTCGGTCCCGTACCCGCCATTATTCAGAACGATCACGATTGGGTCCATCTGGTACCGGGCTGCGGTCGATATCTCCATCCCCGTCATCTGGAATGCGCCATCACCCACGACGACCAGGGGCCTGAGGTCAGGGCGTGCCGCCTTGACACCGATGGCGGCGGGGACTGAGAACCCTAAGGAGGAGTAGTAGATGGGGCAGAGGAAATGGAGCGGTTTTGGGATCGTGATGCCCATGCACCCCATCGCTGCGTCCCCGACATCGGCGATGAGGACCATCGATTCATCCATAAAGGAATTGATCGCAGGGAAAAGCCGCGCCGCCGTGATTTTTGCACCTGTCGGAACGTAAGGTGGGGTCCTCTTCTTCCTGGCAGGGGGAGCCTGGCTGAGATCGTGGCGAAGGAATACCTTTCCACACAGGTCCGGTATCGCATTGAGTCCTGCTCCGTTCAAAGTCTGGGTACCGATCGAACACCCATTCCCGGATAGCGTGATC
>JBAXMF010000500.1:0-2268 GCA_037134435.1 Methanomicrobiales archaeon
TGACACCAATGACAACGGCCCAGGCGATCGTTGTTGTTTCACCGTTCAATTCCCTACGTGGAAAAGCTCATGACATCGTTTACCATGCAAAGCTCATGACATCGTTTACTCCAAATGTCCATAGTTAGCTCAACACATCGTTTACTAGTTAATCTAATTTTCAATTTAAACAGGCTCATAACCCTGTGACCTTTGGAATAATTTGGGTAGGTATCTACCCCTAATTTTATTAATAACTCATTTAATCCTGCAGACAAATTCCATTTATGAATCGGTTCATCGATGATCAGTTAATTAATTTTAGTTGCTTCGCTGGTTCGGGAGGCAAATTTTTAGAATAAAGGAAATCAAACGCCAGAAAACACTGATATTGAAAAACAGATCTGAATGTGGGAATGCTATGAACACTCCCGCTAACAGGCACTGAACCGCCGCCGGGGCGTCCTTCGGGGGCGGCGGAACTATCTTAAACGGGGGTTTGGGGGCACGAGCCCCCAATCAACATACAGACCGGAAATGAATTTACCCACTCATTTCCCGGGGAAGGTCCCTATTTTGTAATCGAACTGAATGATCTTCCGTACAATCATCTTTTCATCATTGTAAAGAATATTGAGTATTTGCTGCCCGGTATCAATTGTAGCCCAGACATATTCACCTATATATTCGTTCCCAATGTTGAAAAACTCATTAAATACTGTGATATCGCCTTTCCCATTTACCATTCTGATAAAATGAATATTCCCTGCGACCAACGGAATATTATTCACGTCTATCACGAAATCTTTTGGTAATATTCGATTTGGTACGGTTGGTTGGGCCTTTTTCTTTTTCGCTTTCCAATTATTAAAATTATTTTGACTTTCGAAGAAGGTTTTCGACTTAGCCCGAATATCTGACAAGCTGGAAAAGGTCTGACTTTTCCAAAATAACCTGTCAAATTCCTTGTTAAATTCCTCAATCGTGCCATTCATCCAGGGCTTGGCCGGAGCTATGAATACAACCTCTATACCCACACATAAGCACAATCTGACAAATCGGCTGAATGATCGGGGATGTATGAAATCCCCTGCAAAAGACATAGCATTATCAGTCTGAATATACCGGGGTATCGGGTGAGAGCTCCAATATTCCAGCAGGAATTCCATAACGTTGTCAGTACTCTTTCCGACGTATTGATTCCCCGCGACCTGACGCCCGACTACATCCTTCAGGTGGAGTGAATTGATAGGACCGGATCCTTTGATATGCCGAGGACCGACGAAATCTATCTGGTGTATCTCGTCGATGAATTTTGCCTGGAGGAGGGTATACCGCATTTTTGACCTGATCCTCTTGGGGCGCTCTCCCTTGTACATGCGAAGATGGTTACGAGTGAAAATTCGTTTAATGGTTGATATTGACGGTATCACTGAAGGATCATAACCCAGTTTTTCCATATGATATTGAATTGCTTCAGCGCCCACATACGCATATTTGGTGAAATCTTCACATCCTTCCATGAGAGACTTTCTGATTTTGACAACCACGGTCTCAATTGACTCGTCAACCTTTTTCGGTGTGAAAAGGGGTCTTTTTGAAAGATCTTTATACCATTCCTCCTTCCCGGTTCGATACCTCTTCACCCATTTCATTAACCAGGGTTTTGTTTTTCCCAGAATTCTACAGATATCTACCGGCTTTTCTCCTTCAAGATATCGTTTTATGGCCTCAACTCTCTCTTCTTCGTTGGCGTCTTCCATTATTAATTACTGAAAAGAGCATTGAAGTCTACCGTATCATCCATGGTAAACGATGTGTTGAGCTAACTATGGACATTTGGAGTAAACGATGTGTTGAGCTATTCCACATAACCTAATACTATGAAATCAAGCATGTAATCAACCGGGAGCATTTGTGTGGGCCCCGGGGTACCCATCCTGACCTTTGGAACGGTTTGTACCGGTGCCGTTGTCTGGGGGACAATGGGTGTTGCAACCGGAGGCGTTGCATTCTGCGTATCTCCTGCGGCTAATGTGGTTGTTGCACTACCAGACGATCTCTTTATCGGAGTTGATAGTTCTCATCCAATTGCATACAGGTTCCCATCGGCACTTCCGACATAGACAACACCATTCGATACAGCCGGTGATGAAGACACACTTCCGCCCGTCTTGAACCGCCACTTTTCCTTCCCCGATACCACATCGATAGCATACAGGCTGTTATCATCACTCCCAACATAGACATAACCGTTCGATACAGCCGGAGATGACTTTACCAAACCTC
>JBAXMF010000501.1:0-2268 GCA_037134435.1 Methanomicrobiales archaeon
CCCTTCCCGGGTTCGCCGTTTTCGAGGATCGTGATACCGGTAATATCAAGGATTTCCCGCACAAAGATGAGACTACGCATCGAGGCACTAGCGGCCACGTCGCCACGTAAAAAGATCTGCTCTTTTTTCTCGCGGGGGATGCCGATACCGTCATCTTCAAAAATTATCGTAACCCCTTCAGGAGCCACCATGTGCCAGACCCGGATCCGGGTGACATGGTCACCGTGCTTCGCTGAGTTCTCGAAGAGGCGCTGGCACACCTTTTCCAGCAGTGGATCAGCAAATATCTCGAGATTTTCCGTCTCAAGGCTATGCCGGATTTCGCTGATGGATATATGGGAGAGCCCGAACAACAACGCCATCTTCACGTTCTGCCATGTTGGGGGTTTTGCTCCCATGTCCTGGTAGTCCTTCGAATATTCAACGGTCTCGTTAATCAACCGAACCGCCTCAACACCTTGTTCTATCGTCTCAATAACCTCATCCTGCCCGGATAACTGATTTTTTGCCAGCTCGAGGTAACTGCTCAGGATAAATATCTGGCTGGTTAAGTCTTTCCGGGTCAGCTGGGAGAGCACGTTGAGTTTCTGGTTCACCCGCTGCAGAGTGTTTTCGGCGAGTTTGCGCTCGGTGATATCTTCCCCGGACCGGAGGGTTCCGGTAATCGCATTGTCTTCATCGTGGATCAGGGATATATGCCAGGTAACCAGGCGTTCCTCACCACCTGCCGTTACGATGACGTTTTCACCCTGCCCAGGCGGATCCATCGCTCCGCTCACCATCCGGACAAATATCTCCCTGCTCGTTTCCCGCACCCGTTCTGGCAGGAAGGTATCAAACCAGTTCTTCCCGAGAATTTCTTCCTCACGCCTCCCGAGCAGCCGGCACCCGGCAGGGTTAACCATGATCACTGCCTGGTCAGCACCAATGGCGATGACGGTCGTCCCCACGATCTCAAGATAAGCACGGGCCTTTTCACGTTCCTTCCGCACCGCTCTTTCCGACTCGTACATCTCAATGTCGATGAGGGTGCTCTCTTCACGCCAGATAATGACAATACCAGTCCCGATACTAACCAGGAGGATGGAAACAATTATCGCCAGGAGGAGCAGCTGTTCCATGAGTGGACCATACATTTCTGAGGTGTCCATCAGGGTAACGAGGAACCACGGGGTACCGGGGACATCCCGGATAGCCGCAATGACCGGTACCCCCCGGTAATCGGTACCCCCGACCATCCCCACCTCACCTAGCACTGCTTTTACAGAAGGTAATTCTTTCCGTTCTAACGGGAACCGCAGTTCGAGGGCGGAATTATTGCTGAACCGGAGGTCAGTGAGATAGACTACCTCATTGCCATCCTGGCGTACGATCAGGGTTTCCGCCGACGCACTTGGCCCGGGCCACTCACGGATATAAGGATAGATGTGTTTTTCCGGATCAACCTGGAACGCAACGAATCCGAGTGGCTGCCCACGCCTCTGGTCGTCGTAGATGGGAACGATGATGGCGATGTAGACCTTCTGATCATTGTCATCCCGGTAGAAATCAAAAATTGTGATGTTCCCGGAGACAAGGACCTTCGGTAGTTGTTGGACCACGGCTGTTGCAACCGGCCTTTGTGTGTCGGGGACCGACATGTGGAGCGTGCCGGCAGTATCCATTACATAAACCCTGCTGTACTCGGTGTACATAAGTTCTTTTTCCAACCAGGCCCGGAGCTCTCCTCTCGTTTCAGTATCATTATCGCCATTCACCAGGTGGCGGACCCGCGAAGAGAACAGGGGGTTATGAAAAAAAATCCCGGCGTCCCCCATCCGCTCAGTTTTCCAGTCCACCAGCTCATTTACTTTCAAATCTGAAATGGCGGTCAGCTGGTGATCTATCTCCACCTTGTAATTTCTCTCGTAATGCTGGTAGTAAACGTAACTGGTAACGAGGATCGCCGCTGTCATGATAACAAACAGTATGACCAGGAGGTACCGGACACGCTGCCCGTTTACCCGGTCCGGACCAACGCCGCTCATGATAACCCCTCTCCTTTCCGGTATTTCCCATCCGGTACGGTGATTTCAAACCGGGCACCCTGTCCCGGCTCTCCGGTTTCCCGGATGGTGATGCTGGTGATATCAAGGATTTCCCGTACAAGAAAGAGCCCGAAACCGGTGTTTTTCCCGAATCCACGCTCGAATATCTTTTCCTTTTCCCCAGCCGACACCCCGGTCCCATCATCTTCCCAGGTGATGGTTAACCCCGCATCCGACTCAT
>JBAXMF010000502.1:0-2265 GCA_037134435.1 Methanomicrobiales archaeon
TACTCGTCCATTAGTCATATGCTTATTTGTGTATTTCCCCGGCGATTGATGGACTGAAGATAGAAATCGGACCGTTGGGTGGATCCCTGCCACAGGATATCGTACCACATGGGCATACTGCTAAAATGGTACCAAATGGAGCACCAGGGCCTGTATTTGAAACCCCGGTCCAACGGCGTGAAAAAATTAAAAGAAATCTTACTGCATTGTTGCCTTAATTATTTTTACAGGAGTTTTAGGCTTGTCACCGCCATCCTTTGGAACTTTAGCGAGTTTGTCCACCACATCCATCCCGGATGTGACCTTTCCGAATGCCGGGTGACGACCATCAAGGAAATTATTGTTTACCAGGTTGATGAAAAACTGGCTCCCCCCCGTGTTTGGCCCGGAATTCGCCATCGAGATGGTGCCACGGTTGTTTTTGCTTGGGGGTGTAAATTCATCAGGGATTGCATACCCCGGACCTCCGCACCCGGTACCGGTCGGGTCACCACCCTGGATCATAAAACCATCGATGATACGGTGAAAGATAACCCCGTCATAATATCCCTGTTTTACGAGTTTTTCAAAATTCCCTGCAGTGATTGGCATATTGTTGTCGAGTTCTATAGAAATAGTTCCCATCGTTGTCTCAAGAACCGCAATGCATGGTTTTCCACCATCAGTCATGTATATACATCGTTTCGTGACTGCTATTAACCTTCCATTCTTACGGGTGGCAATGGTGTTCTTAAGATGAATCCCAAAAATTAACCAGGGTTGCATTGTCATACCGCGAGATATTTCTGATCGGTTTTCCTAGTTGTACACACCATGCCGCAGGAGACCGGAGCTGGGAATGAAGGCAGTGGAAAACGCCTGACTCCCGTAATGGAGCAATATCATACGCTCAAAAAAGAATGCGGCGACTCGATACTCTTTTTCCAGATCGGAGATTTTTACGAGACCTTCTGGACCGATGCCGAGGTGGTCTCGCGGGAGCTCGATATCGTCCTGACTTCCCGTTCAAAAGGTTCCAATGGGGAAAAGATCCCGCTGGCAGGTGTCCCGTGCCATGCGTTCGATGCGTACATCGCGCGTCTTGTCAGGAAGGGTTACCGGGTGGCGGTCGTCGACCAGGTGGGCGACCCGAAAGAGTCAAAAGGGATCGTTAAACGGCAGCTCACCCGTGTGATCACACCCGGGACCGTGATCGATCCCTCGATGGTCCCCTCGACAGCTGCCGCATATCTCATGGCCATTGCAGAAGACAGTACTGCAGGGGTCGTATCAGCGGCATTTCTTGATATTACCACCGGGGAATTTTTTTACTCTGTCTGCCCGAAGGAGAACCGTTTCCAGTCACTTGATGCGGAAATTGCAAAGTATCACCCGGGGGAATGCATTGTTTCACCAGGGCTTGACCCCCAGGTAATCACCCTTCTAAAGGACCGTGCGGTCCCCGTTACACAATGGAAGCAGGAAGTCTTCGGTCTTGAAAGGGCAAAAGAAGTGTTGATGTCACAGTTTCATGTTGCATCACTTGATGGATTCGGCCTCGTATCCCGGGGATCTGCAGTCAGGGCTCTGGGCGGAGCGTTATTGTACGCAAAGGAGACACAGGGGAAAGAACTGCCGCATATCACCGGTATTTCTGACCGCACGGTCACCGGTACCATGGTGCTTGATGCAGTAACACTTCGGAACCTCGAGGTGCTCAACAATATCCGTGACGGGGGGGAGGACGGGACCCTGAAAAAGACTCTTGACCTGACAAAGACCCCCATGGGGAGCCGCCTTCTTGTCCGGTGCCTTACCAACCCACTCCTTGACCATGAAGAGATCAATGCACGCCTTGATGCGGTTGCTTATTTTGCCTCGCATGCACCCGTCCGTGCTGCTCTCCGTGACCTGTTATCCCGGTGCAGTGACATCTCCCGAATTGCCGGCAGGATATCCTATGGAAACGCAGGTCCCCGTGACCTCTTCACCCTGTCCTGGTCGCTCCGGGCAATCCCTGAGATCAGGTCGCTGATCGAGACAGGGACTGATGATCTTCCCCGGGCGATACGAAATGCACTATTGTCCCTTATGGACCATCGTGCAACAATTGACCTCATCCAGCGGGCAATTGTGGACGACCCCCCGGCAACGGTAAAGAATGGCATGGTGATCAGGGAAGGCTATGACAGCGAGCTTGACGACCTGAGGGGTGTATCAGGGTCAGGAAAAGACTGGATTGTACAGCTACAGCAGGAAGAACGGGCCACAACCGGGATCAAGTCC
>JBAXMF010000503.1:0-2261 GCA_037134435.1 Methanomicrobiales archaeon
GTCTTGAAGACGCCTGGCCCCGGGAAATGGAACTCATATACCTGGTTCTGGCTATCTCTTTTTTGTATGGCTTTTTTTTCGTGCCTGTGTGCCCGACCTGATTTATTGACCTTTGGTTTCGTGAGGGACAAACCGTGGCTCCCTCCCCGGCACCCGTGACCCCGGGTTGTAAATCTTAATCAACAAGGTTTTTCTGAAAAAAGATGATGTGACCGGGGTTCACTCTGCCGTAATCCGGTCATAGAAAACTGCCGCGAGCACTGCGCCAATCACCGGCCCGATAATATAAATCGGGAACAAAAACCAGAGATTCGGGCCGCCCAGGGCCCAGTCCATGATATACGGCCCGAATGTCCTGGCCGGGTTGAGTGATGCCCCGGCAATGTTCCCCGTCGCCGTGATCATGCCTGCCACCGTAAGGCCGATGATAAGCCCGGCGAATCCTGGCGGGGCCTGCTTGTCCACCGCAACACCCATGATCACCAGCATCAGCACAAACGTCGCGATTGCCTCGACAAGGATCGCCTGCCCATACCCGATCCCGGGAAACGGAGTGGTTGCCCCAAGTCCCCCGATCGTAACTGCAGCCATACCGATAGTCAGGAAAAACAGCAGGCTTCCGAATGCTGCGCCGATACACTGGGCAACCACGTACGCAGCGGTGTCAACGCTAGGGAAACGTTTCGTTACCCAGAGTGCAATAGTCACAGCCGGGTTGATATGCGCCCCGGAAACACGGCCGAGTGAGTATATTACTGCAGCAATGACAATACCAAATGATATCCCGATTGCAAACCAGTCGGCTAACCCTCCAAGCATGCCAATCCCGATGTTGAAACTGGTCGCCGGTTTTAACCCATTCGCAAGCATCAGCGTGATTGCCGCGGCCCCTGCACCGAAATACACGAGGAGCATCGTACCAACGCCTTCTGCAATACTACGGGAAGCCAGTGATGCCATTACTTTCCATCCCCATACGCAGCATTGCAGTCCGGGCAGAGCATCCGTGGCATCTTATTCGGCAGTTTTTTCGACGGGAGCGGGTAGCCCCCTTCCCAGACATCGACTTCTTTTCGGATCGTATGCTTCATACAGGTCGCCATACCGCAGGCAACACATATTGCCACGGCATCTGTATCCTTTCCCTCTTTTGCACAAACGTAACATTTCATGTTGTTTCACCCCGAGTCCCGGTACCGGAACAAGACCGCTCCCTTCCACAAGCTGGAGCAGTGCCGAAAATTCATCAGCGCAGCCGAGGCACAGTCCTTGTAGGTCAGTACCGGATCAGCTGCGACTACTTTGTGTAGTGTGATAATCTTTGACATTAAGGTTGCGGTTACCGGGATGCCTGTGAGCAGGCATGGGTGATCGGAGAGATCATTCATTGGGGGGAACCGGACCGTCATTGCACCAGGCAGGGCACACGGTACCGCTCGCGGGTTGGCGAGCACCTCGTTGTCCAGGACCGGTGGGAGATCGACTTCGGACCCGAAAACGTTAGGTTTCCCGAGGCCAGGGGTCCACTGCTCTGCATCCTTTGGGTCTTGTCCACCATCAATCCCGAGCGGTAGTCCTTCATGTATTTTTGGGCAGTCAAACAGGGGACTGTCACACGAGGACCATTGAGTTTTGCCTGGGCATCGACCGACTGGTTCATCGGGACTTCCTTCTTCACGGCGGTGACCAGAAATTGCGGTGATCCTTTGGGATGTTAAATCAGGTGGTGATTATCAGGCTGGTGCCTGCTTCAATTGTACCTGGACTCCATAGGTCCCGCTGCCAATCCACCAGGTGTCATCCACAGGTTTCATGTAGATGAGTTTTGGGACCGGTGCAACTGATCCGGAAGCCGCATCAGGAAACATGGCGTGGGTGAACCCGGTACCGTTCCGCATGGCATCTATCCCGACGATGGTCGTCTTCTCACCATAGGGATCGGTGTAATTGAAGAGGGTTTTTCCGACCAGGTCATTATTAACCGGGTCTGCAAGAATTGTCCCCTCAAAGGTCTCTGCCCAGACAACGAGGTCCCCGTCCACGAAGGCCCCGTCAGGCTTCCCAATCTCGGCGAGTGTTTTTTCTTTCCCGAATTCTTTCGCATATCGGACCGCCCGGTTTACCAACGTAAAAAGTTGCTCATCCGTCTGGTTCCTGGTCCTTACATTCGTAAGGTTTCGCGAACGGAGCTGGGTGTAATCCGGGTTGAGAATAGACGCAGCGATCCACCAGCTGTCGTTTACCGGCAGAACATAATGGAG
>JBAXMF010000504.1:0-2261 GCA_037134435.1 Methanomicrobiales archaeon
ATCGATGGTCCTGCTCTGCAGCCCAACGAACGTCCCGGATATAAAAGTAAGGACCACGATGAGTGAAATCATGAAAATAGTGAAACCTATAAGGAAATCTATAGCCAACTGTCCTGCATCATCAATCATAGGGCAACCGTTTCTTTTCATGGGGCATCGCGGGATACATTTCCGGAACACAGAAATAATATGTATTAGAATCACTGTCTATTGATATAAAAAAGACTAAGTTCGATCGGGTCATGTCACCTTACAATATTATATCATCCTAGGGGTTATATCATCCATTGATGTAATGCATTAGATTGTATGGTGGCAAGGGGTGTCGTAATGAAAAAGGTAGCGAGCTGGATATTCTGTCTGGTATTCCTATCAGTGGTTGTAATTGGTTCGGCCTCTGCGGTGATACCGGATACTGTGAACTGGGATCCGTATAATGTGCAGTGGGTAATTGCCAATGGCAAAGATGTTGCGACGTTGAAAATTTTCGTAACGAATACAAGTGGGAATTCAACCGCCGGTCTGCCTATAGAATTTAAAATAATAGATGCCGGATACGGCTCATTAAGTTCCTCCTCAACAACAGTGCAGGATGGCAAGGCGAGCACGGTCTTCAACGTCGGGACAAAAAGCGGGTCTGTTAATATTTCAGCCAACGTATCTTATAAAGTAAATGAGTCCGATCCTGCTGAACCGTATTCATTCAAAGAGGTCCTGACACAGCTCAATATTGATCATGACAGCCCCTACATCATGTCCTCGTATACAGTCTTTCGTAAGATTACTGTTGGATCGTACGGGGATATACAATTGGCATACAAGGACCAATGGGGAAACCCTGTCGATAACCGGAGATATAGTGAAGAGATTGCCTTTGAAATTTCCTCACCGGACGGGAAGGCGAAAATTGGTAGTGAAGGTACCTTTGGGACCACTTTTATCAAATCAGTAGACGCTGATGGCAATTTTAAGATTACTATGCTTGCAAGTGAGAGACCCGGCACGAATATCCTCCTCGCAAATCCTGTTTCTACCTACATGGGAGACCTGCCTGATAAGAATTTCTTTATCCAGGCAATAGCGGATGGAATGCCCGTGTCAATCGAGCAGTCTTTCGACCCGGATGGTTACCTGGGTCAGCCCCCGAAACAGTATGCGGATGGAAAGAGTCTCTACCAGATTGTCTATACAATTAAAGACCAGTACGGTAATGGCATCCTGAATACACCAATAAAAATCCGAACGAGTGTTTCGGGTGAAGAAAGTACAGTGAGTACAAATCCATGGGGACAGGCAATGCTTACGTACGGCCCGAAATCTTCGATTGGAAGAATAACGATTTATGCCGAATCCCAAATAAATTCCAGTGTGAAGACTTCCAAGGAAGTAATGTTCATCAGCCAGTATGCGGTAGATATTCAGTTCAGCGCGAACCCGGAAACAATGCCAAGCCGTGATGTTGATGGGTGGACTCCTGCCCAGTTACGGGCCAAGGTCATTGATGAAAATGGAAATCCCGTGGAGGGCGAAACGGTGACGTTCACAATGGGGACGCCGGCATATCCAGATATGGCCCTCTATAACGCGACTCTTGCCCCCCAACTCGAAAGTTCTACTGATATATCTGATATGTATGGCTATGCTGAGGTGCTTTTTGATCCGGGTGCATTCTCAACAAGCTGGGCTGATCCCAATTTTAACCCGACATCTACTGGCCAGGTGGTAGTAACCGCCCATTGGGTGAATGTCAGCCGGGGGTTGTCTGCATCGCCGAGTCTCCTACTTAAATGGAAAAATTATCCCTATTTAAGCCTCGTAACCTCTGTGTATCCGCAGACTGTGAATGTTTCAGACACGGTAGATGTGGAAATTCAATTGAGAGGGGACGGATGGGCACTAAAGCCAAATCCTATCGATGTGGTACTCTGTACTGACCGTTCCGGTAGTATGCTGAAGGATATTCCCTATCGTATGGTTGCGGTTAAAGGAGCGTCAAAAGTCTTTAATTCCCAGATGAGTGCGAATAGAGATCGGATAGGAATCGTAACATTTGGCACTATCGGATATGCAAAGATTGCTCCAACCCCTAAGGTGGGTGGGGGATGGAATTGGACCAATATTTATGGTGCCCAGACTGGAAGTTCGCCATTGAAAGATTCCACTGGTTGGTGGTGGGCAAGTGATGATAATTCCTACGAATGTACCCCTAGCAGTTATTCCAGTTCATCTGTTCATCAATTGTATGTGAATTTGAATTATCC
>JBAXMF010000505.1:0-2247 GCA_037134435.1 Methanomicrobiales archaeon
TATGCAGGGACCTTTTGTGATGAAAATCGGCGGGAGTCTGATAGACCATGTGCCCGGGATCGCCCGCGCACTCCTTGCATCACCCTGCGCTGCCCTGATAATTCCCGGCGGTGGCCCATTTGCAAACATCGTAAGGACATTCCACGCCCCAGACCATGAGAGCCATTGGATGGCAATTCTTGGGATGGAACAATATGGCTGGTACATTGCATCTTTCGGGATCAGTACCATTCCGCGCCTGCAGGTCCCGTGCGCCCCCACAGTGTTGCTCCCTTACGCCCTGATGCTGAAAGAAGACCCGCTTCCGCACCACTGGGACATCACTTCAGACACCATCGCCGCGTGGGCTGCATACCGCCTCGGGTTAGACCTTGTGGTGCTGAAATCAGTTGAGGGTATCACGAAGGAGGGGACTCTCCTGGAACAGGTCAACACACCCATCGCATGCGACGAAGTGGACCCGGGTTTCATCCAATTTGTTCTCGAGCACAGCGTCCGCACGCTGCTCATCGACGGTAGAAAGAGAGAAAGACTCCAGTCGTTACTCAGGGGAGAAACGGTAGCAGGCACGAGGATCGGTACAACCTTTTAATTGTTTAAAAAGAGAAGTTATAAGGAATCTCAGGAGTTACCATGTCAGACAAAAAATGCACATCATGCTGTGCTCCACTCGCAGAAGAAGGCGCCACAGATTTCGGATGCCCTTCATGTGGTTACGGCATCAAACGATGCTACCGGTGTAGAGAACAGAGTATCCCCTATACATGTCCAAAATGCGGTTTTGGGGGTCCATAAGCGATGGGAAACGTCGCACTGATTATCAGGGTAATGCCAGAATCCCCGGAAGTTGACCTTGACGCACTCAAAGGGGAGATCAAATCTGTCCTCCCAGGCGTACAACAGATTGTCGAAGAACCAATCGGCTTTGGATTAAAGGCCTTGAAACTTGTCGTAGTGGTCACTGATCAGGGCGGCGAGACAGATTCCGTTGAAGAGAAACTGGGCGGTCTTAAAGGCGTCGAGCGGGCCGAGATCGTTGAACTTACCCTGATGTAACAATTACGAATTATCGAAAAGAATTCATCTCTTTTTTTAGTGGTTTCAATTGAAACGGACTTTTTTGGGATTCTAGGATTCCGAGCCGGCTTTATCCTTTTCGAGTGCCCGCAGTACCTGCTGGGTTATTGTCCTGATCTTTTCCACAGACTCCCGGAACTGGACCACTTCAGACTCATCAATTTTAATAGTGACCGGGAATACACCGCTGCGGTTCACCCGCGCCGGGACACTGATACAGACATCCCCGATATCATGGACTTCTCTTCGTATATACGCAGATACCGTCAGGATCCGGTTCTCATCACCAAGAATCGTCTTTACCAGTGTTGCGATCGCTTCACCCGGACCGTAAACTGTCGACCCTTTACCCCGGATAATCAGCTCGCCACTGTTTTTAACAGATTCCACCATCTCCTTGATAGGGATACGTGAAAATGCAGGCAGGTTACTGATCTGGATACCCCCGATGGTTGTTGCCGACCAGAGCGGAACCATGCTGTCCCCGTGCTCCCCGATAATACGTGTGTGTACTTCACTTGGATGAACCCGGAAATACGTGGCTATCAACGATTTCAGCCGCATGGAGTCAAGATGCGTACCAAGGCCAAATACCTGCTGGGGCTGCAGGCCTGAATATTTCAACCCGACTGACGTCATCACATCAACAGGATTTGTTATCATAAAGATCTTTGTGTCGGGCGCGACGATCGCAATTGATTGTGCAATCCCAGATACAATGTGGGCATTCTGGAGCGCGAGATCAAGCCTGGTCTGCCCTGGGACACGGGCGTTTCCCGCTGTACATACGACGATCTCGGACCCTTTTACGTCCTCAATATCCGTAGTCCAATTGATTTTTGTATAATTCCCACAGGCAGCAAAAGAGTCCATCAGGTCATGGGCAATACCATCAAGGAGATCTTCCCTTCCCGGCCTGCCATGGAGCAGTATCTCACTGACATAGGGAATTTCAGATATCGCATGTGCCGCAAACATTCCGACATTGCCGGTTGCGCCGATGACGGTGACTTTCGACATAGTTAGAGTAAAATTAGGGACACGTTCTCGGTCGACAATACGCTGCTGCATTCACTGAAGGACCCTTTCTCCACCCCGCAACCCTGTGGGCGCCGAATGTCCACAGTAAGTCTGCTCCCTTCCGGGCCTGAACCGGTCCCTGCAGCTGCC
>JBAXMF010000506.1:0-2235 GCA_037134435.1 Methanomicrobiales archaeon
GATCTGCGCCTGTTCACCCCCACCCATAAAACCGCTCACGCTTATCGCCCTTGATATCGCCGGTGTCACCGAGATTTACAACGCCGGTGGCGCCCAGGCAATTGCTGCCATGGCAATTGGCACGGAAACCGTAAAACCCGTCCAGAAAATTGTCGGGCCTGGAAACGTGTACGTGACAATGGCAAAAATGATGCTCCGGGACCACGTGGAGATCGACTTCCCTGCCGGCCCGAGCGAGATCGCCATCATTGCCGATCATACAGCAGACCCTGATTTCATTGCAGCCGATATCCTCGCCCAGGCAGAACATGACCCGGATGCGGCCTGTATCCTGATTACCACCGATGAGAGCCTTGCAGAACAAGTCGGGAAGATTGTCGCTGCAATGACCGAAAAAGCACCAAGGAAAGAGATCATCGAAAAAGCACTCGTTAATTCGGGGTACGTTGTGGTCCGTGACATTGAAGAAGCAATTGCAGTATCTGACCGGGTCGCCCCTGAGCACCTCTCGATACAGGCAGCAGACTCTCTCTCGATCGTCACCCGCGTGGAAAATGCTGGTGCAATATTTGTCGGAAAATACTCAGTGGTCGCAAGCGGGGATTATGCAATCGGTACTAACCATGTCCTTCCGACCGCAGGGTACGCAAAACTCTATTCAGGTCTTGATGTGAACCATTTCTGTAAGACTACCTCGGTCGAGATGGTGAGTCCTGAAGGCCTTTCGGCAATCGGCGATATCGTTGAAACAATAGCAGAAGCAGAGGGCCTTTTTGCCCATGCAGAATCCGTACGGGTCAGGCGTAATAAACTCTGAATTTCATTTCTACCTTTTTTTAATCTCTAATACCATGCGATACAAATTATTTTGCGTATAAACCAGGGAATTCCCTGAATGAATCAGTAATGGAATAGAAACGGGAATAGGCCGGATTTTCGTTAAACAACTTAAACAACTATAATATACAATCAACAGTGTGATTGATGGATAATAATAAAAGCAAGGCTGGATAATCATAGTGTATGGGCCCGATTACCAGTTTTGTAAATTTGTATACCGCCATTAATACCAAAGCGGCGTACAGGTCCGCCATGCACCTCTTTATTGATTGCATTTACGGCGATCAGAGAGCCGCGAGAAGAGCAACCAGTGAAGAGCAGGCCCGATATGATACCCTTGCAGAACAATACATATCTGATAAGGAACGCGACCACCTGACGGATTTAATGGCCTTCTCTACCGCCGTGGGTAAACGTCCACCACATACAGCCAAAACATACATGGGCGCCGTAAAAGAATTTATGGCGAATAATAATATTGAGTTTTCTTCACGCGAACTTAAACGGGTTCGGTCTAAGCTTCCGAAAGGTAGTACCCGGACAATAGAATCGGATATGACACACGAAACCCTGAAGTCCATCCTTCAGCACATGGACATTAAAGGCCGGGCCCTTATGCTCGTGCTCGCGAGTAGTGGCATGCGAATAGGCGAGCTCCTGCAAATCCGTATTAGTGATGTGAACCTGACATCAGAGCCCGGTGAAATATCGATCCGTGGTGAGTTTACGAAGACAGGTGAACAAAGAGTTACCTTCATCTCACGTGAGGCGATCCATGCCGTCAATGAGTGGTTGAAAGTCCGGGATAGTTATATTGAGTCTGCAAAGAACCGCAACGCCGGACTTATTGCAGGTGGGTATAGCAAGGCCCGCCAGGACACAGAAGATAGGCGATTATTCCCTATGACTCCTGAGAACGTGGGTAAGATGTGGGGTACCGCGTTAACGAATGCCGGCCTGTTAACGATTGATGAGGGCACCGGCCGGAAACAATTACACGTGCACATGTTAAGGAAATTCTTTAGGTCACAGTTGGCCATGTCGTGCCCGGTTGATATTGTTGAATGTCTCATGGGCCATGCCGGATACCTAACCGACGCATACCGGCGCATTGGTAAACCGCAAATGGCTGAGGCGTACCTGAAGAATGAGTTTAGGGTTACTATCCAGACACCGCGAGAACTTCAGGAAATTTCAAACACCTTTGAAAATAAAATGCAGGTACACTCAGATCTGATTGTGAACCTATCCAATGAAAACCTACAACTCAAAAATCAGATCGGATCTATCCTTCAGGAAATGGAACGGGTGCGATCACTTGTTGAATTTATTGAAAGTGATCCACGGTTCCCTGTCCTGGTAGATCAGAGAACATAATATTTTTTTTCTCTCCCT
>JBAXMF010000507.1:0-2234 GCA_037134435.1 Methanomicrobiales archaeon
CGTGAAGAGTACAATCAACATTCCGATTATATCGCCGGAAAAATCCCCTACCGAATCTACCAGGCCGAAATTGTAGGTCGTATGGTAGACAAGGTCAATCGCATACTCTGAAAACTCCCATGCCAGGCCGAATATAACCAGTATTACTACGATCCCTGCAACGACGTCCATTTCCTGGGTCTTGAAAAACCGGACACTCTTTTTGAAGAAAGGCTTCTTTTTTGCATATTCCAGGTAATCGAGGTACTGGTACATCGTGAACAGGATAAGGCCGAGGGCGATTGCAGATATAATATGGGCGAATTTATCAAAAAACTGCACCTCCCAGTACCATCGCATAATCCCACCGGCAACATGGAGGAACAACGCGAATGGGACCATCATTTTCAGCCCGAATGGCAGGGATACGTTATCCTTCCATTCAAAGACAAACGGGACCAGGGTAAGGATGATAGCGATCAGGGGCCAGAGAGATCGTTTGAGGTCATCTATCAGCACCGACTGGATATAGAGCCCGATAAATATTAATTCGAAAACAAGGACGATAAAAATTTCGGCATTCCTTGCGGTATAAAATGACCCATTTCCCTTCATTAACAGCCCATATCTACTGCAGGTTTATAGTTAAAAACTGTTACTCAAACGCCTCACTTTTATGATATCTATGATTATCCTGGCAATCTCCAAAGAAATCGTAAACATTTTTGATTCGAGGGCATATATTTAAACAATACGAACTATACTACAGGACTGATATGACAACAACTATTTCAAAAAAAACTGGCCAGATCATGGGTCCGGTTGACTACATTGTAGTCAGCTTTCCCGGGAACAAGTTCAGTGGAGAAATTGTCCCTGAGCTTGCCAGACTGGAGCAAAACAAAACTATTCGTATTATCGACCTTGCTTTCGTTTTAAAGGACCAGAAAGGCAACGTGTTGATTACTGAAGCAAAGAACCTGGGCGGTGTTGTGGGAGATGCGTTCAGCGCTTTTGCCGAGAAAGCCAGCGAATGGTTCTCAATAGATGATATTGAAGCAATTGCAACAGTGTTGCCGAACAACAGTTCAGCGGGTATTATTTTATACGAAAACACATGGGCGATCCATTTAAAGGAAGGCCTCCTCAATTCGAAAGCGGAGCTGATTGATATGGGTCGAATCCCCTCCGAAATTATAAGAAGTGTAGAACAGAAATTAATTGCAAAAGGAAGTGTCTGAAATGAGAGGAAGAGGTTTAATGCTGGTAGCGGGGATGAAAATGGGACAGAACAAGGCTACACAACAGGCCAATGCGCAGACTCAACAGGCAGCAGCAGTAGAACAGGCAAAGCAGCAGGGCGCAGCTGAAGCCCAGGCTGCAGCGGCAGCTACTCCGGTAGCGGGTGGTATGGACGATGCTACTATAGCACAGCTCCAGAAAATTGCAGATTTTCATACATCGGGCGTTCTATCTGATGATGAGTTCGCCGCTGCCAAGAAGAAACTCCTGGGTCTATAAACCCCCGAAACTCTATTTTCTCGATACGAATTTTCATACTGCCCTATTAAATCCGAGCTGTAACGGGATTGCATCGCAATCGTTCCGGGTAGTTACAAGAATGTTTCGTCCCAGGATCTACATTTTTTTAATTACCGCCTAAATTTGCGATCCTGAAATTTACTATCCGATGCTGCCAGCCTTCTATCAGGTACCTGGCAGGAAAGGGTGAGTACCCTGATATGTGACGTGATGATTTGATAGATTCCGCATTGGTCATGCCTTAATCTAAAAAAAATCTATAACTTGAACATTTTTTTATTATCATAACCTTTAATGCGTTGGGAAAATACAAGAATATCGGAGAATCATAAAATGAAAAAAGCTAATCCCGCTGTTACAATCGAACGGGATGAATATGGTATGGCGAAGTTTATCACCGAATATAAAATGAGAGACCAGCGCAAACAGGAGGGAAAGGACAGGCGGAATGAATTTCCGAGAGAGGCCCATGCGGAATTTGAACCTGCATCAGACCGTCCGAATCCTGTTGAGGTGGTAAAAAAGTCAAGTGAGGGCAGGTGGAAGCACCTCATCCCGATCCGGTATGGACGCATGTCAAAATCCCCCTTTACCTTCCTCCGGGGTTCTGCATCTCTCATGGCGATGGATATTGCCTCAACAACCACGACTGATATCATTGTACAGGCATGCGGGGACTGTCATCTCTCAAATTTTGGTATGTTCGCAACACC
>JBAXMF010000508.1:0-2231 GCA_037134435.1 Methanomicrobiales archaeon
CTGAATAAACCGCAATTAAAACCAGGATAACCAGGATTGGAACCCCATTTACATTTTTATTCATCTTCCGCTATCTCCTGTTTTTCCCAAGCTTTGCAGCCGTAGTACTATGACAGGGAATTAATTGAAAATATCGGTCCGGCCAAAAAAACTGGTCCCTTCAGGACTCAAAAAATACGGCACCAGGCAGAGGGAAAACCTGGTGAATGGCTATTCTCTACCTATGTCCGCCTGAAAAGGAGGTCAAGTCGGTTCCGTGTGAATGAGACCATTACGGGTCTCCCGTGCGGGCAGGTCCAGGGTTCGTTCGTGCGGGAGAGCTGGTTGAGAAGTCGCTGGCACTGGCCTGAGGTCAGCACGGTTCCTGCCTTAACCGCTCCATGGCACGCAATAGTCCGCGCAAGTTGTTCACCTGAGTCGGTCCCGTGTTTGCGGGGCAACGAGATGAGGTCTCCGACGATGTCCCTGATCATCTCGCCGTCACCTGGTTTTCCAAGGATTACCGGAACCATGCGGACCGCGTAGGTATCCTTACCAAACTCTTCAAGAGAGAACCCCTTTTCAAGGAGGTGTGGGAGGTATTCCGAAAGGGTGCCTGACTCTGCAGGAGAGAGGGTGAGTATCGTAGGGATGAGCAGTTCCTGGGCTTCCTGGCCCAGGTCCCGGGATGCCGTTACCTGCTCGTACAGGACCCGCTCATGTGCCGCATGCTGGTCAACCAGCAGGAGGTCCCCGGATGGTGCCTGTGCCAGGATATACGCCCCGTTATACTGGCCGAGATAGATGAATTCGGGGACTCCATCGTCGCTCCCTGCGGTACCTCCGGATAATTCGGACTGCCGCAGTCTCCGGTCTGACAGGAGGAACGACCCATGTCCGGCCTCGGCGACACCGGGGCCAGGCCTCGCCCGGTGATCGTACCCCCGTGATACGCTGCCAGGCGGGTCTGGCTTCTGCAGGGTATGAAACCCGCCAGGTACCCGTGGTACAAGGTCGGCCCCTTTCAATGCACGGGACACGGCACCGGTCACCATTGAGCAGATGTCCCGCTCACGAGAGATGTGTACGATGCGTTTTGCAGGGTGGACATTGACATCGAGGTAGGAAGGATCGAGCATGAGATCAAGGAACGCCACGGGATAGCGGTTATCGGGGAGCAGGGTGCCATATCCTGCCCTGACCGCATCGACAACAGCCCGGGCATATACCTGTCGGTTGTTGATGCCGACGAAGACCTGGTAGATGTTCTGGCGTGACAGTGATGGTTTTGATACATAACCGCTCAAGCTGAGTGGCCCCTCAGCGATGGATACCGGGATGAGTTCATCTGCCACCCCGCTCCCGTAGAGGGCAACAATGGTATCGAACAGGTCTCCGCTCCCTTCTGTCGAAACCCGTTCGTTCCCGTTATAGATAAATAAAAATGAGACCCCGGGGTTCGTAATTGCAAATGCCTCCATGGTCCGTGTAATTGCGGCAACCTCGGAGCCAACTGATTTCTGGAACTTTTTTCTTGCAGGGGTGTTGAAAAAAAGGTCACTGACTGTGATGGTAGTTCCGATTGGGGCCCCCGTTTCGGCGACCTTTTCGAGGTCCCCACCCCGGATTATTACCTCGGTCGCACTCTGCCCGCCATCCCGTTCCATGGTGACAAGGGTAACGTGGGAAACGGCTGCAATACTCGCCAGGGCTTCCCCACGAAACCCGAGAGTCCGGCAGCGGTCCAGGTCACCGATACTTATGATCTTGCTCGTCGCATGCGGGGTAAACGCAAGTCGGGCATCTTCAGCCCCCATACCGCACCCGTTATCCGTGACCCGGGCAGAAATGATCCCTTCCCGGCCGGATTCAAGCTGCACAATGATCCGGGTCGCACCGGCATCGATGGAGTTCTCCACCAGCTCCTTGACGACCGAGGCCGGGCGCTCCACTACCTCGCCTGCGGCAATCTGGTTGACTGTGGCCGGGTCAAGGAGCCGGATCCGGTTTCTATGGTGCTCCGCCATTTACCTGGCCCCCCTCTCCGGTACTATCACGGTCCCCGGCCGACGTATCGGCCTGCCCGATGAACGATGAATCTCCGGGCTTATTGGTATTTTCCACATGCCGGGACTTGTCATGATTCCTGGAATCCCCCTGCTTCACCCGTTTCTGGAGTCCGTTCAGCCACGTGAGGGCTTCAAGGGGGGTCATGGTATCAACCGAAAGCCCCTCTATCTCCTGCAAAACGG
>JBAXMF010000509.1:0-2228 GCA_037134435.1 Methanomicrobiales archaeon
GGCAACCTACGTCAATGAAGGTGAGACCATCCTCATCGAATCGGGTTCTGTAAATGCACTCCTTGCCCGTGAACTCTTAAAGATTAAAAAGGTTACGATTATCACCACGAATGTTTACATCGCCCGGCAATTCAGAAAAAATGAACAGGCGAAAACTCCGGGTCATTCTCTTGCCTGAAAAGTATGTGCTATCCAGTCAGACACAATAATGAACCCTGGCAAAATTACGCTTTTCTGAAAAATTAATGTTTCGGAAATCAGTACCATAAAATATGCAGATTTCCCCATTCGCCGCTCTCCGAATTCCTGGACGATGATACCGCGGTCAATTAAGACTTGTAAATTCTTTACCTGTATATAGAAACTTTGGTGAAATTCGAAATTGCAGGGCTGATTACCGCACCAATTGTCCGGTTATGCCATGTGCCAGGTACTGGTCGTCTGTAGTAAATCAGGGTCCATTAAGAGCCGGGATGCTGATAAAACAAGGGTGTACCGAGGGTATTTAAAAAAGAGGCGGAAATCGGGTTATTATTCGAAACGATCGATAATGCAGGCAGTAAGGACTGAAAATTCCGGGCACTGCCAGGAGGGAAAGTAGTAACGGGTGGTCCAATGCCAGTACCCTGCTTATTTTGCGAATAACGAGGCAGGAAAACGCGGCGATTCTTATTCCTTCTGACCAGAATTAAATTCCGCGTCCAGGTCAGAAATGAAGGGTGGGTTGAAGGGGGATTGAATGGGGGCATGTTATGATCGACGGATCGGTACGGCTATAATTGTGGTCTCCTGCCAGGCAGGGGGGCATGAACGATAGATCTCAAAAAAAGTAGGCCTGGTACCACCAGTCTTTTCTTTTATTCCCGCTCCATCCCAGGCACCGATGTTAAGAAATGGTTTTGAAATAAATTATGTCCCTTAATGCAAACAGGGTAACAACCATCCCTTCTGACCTTCCTGTATCGTCGAATAAGGGGGCAGCATTCCCTGTAACGGGTAAACTTTCATCATCCGGGGTGATGAGTGCCGAATTATCAGGGATCCAGATGGTTGACTGTTCTAATTTAATCCGCTCGCTGATATTTTCAAGAGGTTTTCCATTCGTCCTGTCTACAATCGTAACGATCTCCCGGAAATGGACAATATTGGGAGGGTCCTGGCATTTTGTTAATGACCTGGCATACTCATTCAGGTAAATAACAACCCCTTCATTATTGGTGATAATAACTCCGACTGGCAAATGGTTGAGTGCCATCTCGTACAATGCATTATCGGTGAGAATATGACCAATGAAACGATTCTTGGCCAGGGCGAGTTCAATGCCGATACGGAGGTCATCATCATTAAATGGCTTCTTAATATATCCATATTGGAGTGTTCCTTTCGCGCGCTGGATAATCGCCTCTTCACCATGCGCAGTAAGAAAGATAAATGGGATGTTTCCCTGCTTGTCAAGGACCTTCGCTATCTCAATACCATCCATCTCGCCATCAAGATTTATATCCAGAATGACAAGGTCCGGTTTTTTCTCCTTGATGAGTGCCAGGGCATCAATCCCGTTTGCTGCACGACCACAGATCGTGTACCCCAACTTTTTCAGGCGCCATTCCTCTACACTGGCGATAACTGAATCATTTTCAACAATCAGGATACTCACGTTGCGTTTCATGGGGGCTCACGTCAACAGGATATGAATATATGAACAATGTACCTGGTACTTAAAAAAACTCCTAAATGGGAAGGACAGACCGGTAACTCTCCTTCGGCACCCTGATCTCAAACCGTGCTCCTTTGCCTGGTTCTCCGGTTTCGTGAATAGTGATGCCGGTAATATCAATAATCTCCCGCGAAATGGCTAAACCAAGGCCGGTTTTTTTCCCAAAACCCCGCTCGAAGATCTTCTCCTTCTCTTCTGCCGGGATCCCTACGCCATCGTCCTCGCACACGATGACCTGATCTCCTTGGCGTCCAACGGCATAGAAACGGATGGTCGTGATCTTCCCACCATACCGTAACGCGTTGTCCATGAGATTATAGAAGACCTTGACAATCAGCGGGTCAGCAAAAACTTCTGCACCGGCAGGGAGATCATTTTTCACCTTCACCTGTCCAGGCTGGACTAGCTTTGCCGCCGTATCTACGAGTGTGCGACAGTCCTGCCAGGCAGGGATATGGACACCGATCTGTTCGTATTCTTTGGTGAACTGTACCATCGTAGCGATCCTCTC
>JBAXMF010000510.1:0-2226 GCA_037134435.1 Methanomicrobiales archaeon
TTTCAATGGGTTGAAATGGGTCTTCGTAAATGTCTTTTTTACCGTTTTTGTTAACTCTACTGGGATATTCTTGCTTGAATATTTCGTTATCAAATAAATCAAACCCTTCAAAGATCCAATGTATTTCACCATCAACTATTTTAAGATCTTTATATTTTGAGACAAAAAGAATATGGAATAATTTTTCAGGAATCAGAATTTGTTAAGGTCACCCGAAATAGACACCCCTGCCGGGTATTTCTGGATTCCACCCAAAACGAGTCGATAACTCCTGATCTGGACATCAATAAAACATTGATCCACCTAGGGAAAAAATCGGGCCTTTTTCCGGCCTCTTTATAGGTAAAATAAGCAGGGTATTATCATTCCACCACCCATTATCCTCTCCTTCCAGCTGGTGCCCTGATTTTTGTTTGTAACCGCCACTATTATTGTCAGTTTCTTAAAATGACGAATATTCAGCCGTATTATTAGTCTACCTAAAAATCACCCGGTTTTACCAGGATCCGGGCCCATAATGAACCAGGATTAACTCTATCCTGTCATAACCTGGCAGGTGTATGGCCGGGAAATGGGTGCATCCGCCAGCCTGGAATTTAAACCACGCCACGTCCCACACATTGGTAAAAAATTGGCCGTGTCCTATGGATCGGATGAGATCCTATATTTCAGAATGAGGATTGTATGTCGACTCTTGTGCAGGAAGTAAACAATTTTGCAGGTCCCCGTCCTTGACCCAGACCCGGCGTTTTGAATATTACTACCGAAATGTGTTTTCCGGGCATTATTATTTGCAGTATGTGTGGCTTTATTTTCTGATCGCAGACCTATGTCTCCTAACCCAAATATCTGGCAAAATCTTTTCCATGATGTGACCCTACAAAAAAAACAAGGCTCCCTCTGGTGAACGAAGAGGAGCTTACTGAGAAACCTCCGTCAAAAGATTTCAGGATTCCAAATTATGCCATCTATGAAGGATGCGATTGGCCTTCAAACATTGATTGAACTCCATCCCGAAAATGCCGGACCTGGGCCAGGAACAAGAGTCAGTGAGGGGACTCGCAGTAGGCGTCAGCTTGTGCATGGAACATCGTGGAGTACCTGCCATTTTGTGCCATGAGTTCGGTATGACTCCCCTGTTCAATGATCTGACCGCCTTCAAGGACGTAGATACAGTCCGCCATGAGCACCGTTGAAAACCGGTGGCTGATCAGGACTGCCGATCTGCCCCGGATAATCTCCCGGAACTTTGTAAAGATCTCTTTTTCCGCTATCGCATCCAGCGAGCTGGCAGGCTCATCGAGGATGACAATCTCTGCATCCCTGAAAAAGGCCCGCGCAAGGGCGATTTTCTGCCATTCCCCGGTGCTCAGTTCATGGCCCCCGGAAAAATTCCGCCCCAGCGCAGTCCCGTAATCACCGGGGAGGTCCCTGATGACTGCATCGGCACCCGCCTTCACGGCAGCATCTACAATCCCGGGATCGTCCACCGGCTCCCGGACATTGGCCAGCCAGATGTTTTCCCGTGCGGTGAGGTGGTAGCGTACATAATCCTGGAAAAGGACCGTGATGTGCCGGTACCAGTCCTCCGGGTCAACGAATGAAAGGTCAATGCCGTTCACGAAAATGGACCCGGACTCCGGGGTATACAACCTGCAGAGCAGTTTGATTAGCGTACTTTTTCCAGCACCATTCGACCCGACGAAGGCAATCACTTCTCCCGGGTGCAGGACAAAACTGACATGCTGAAGTGAAGGTTTTTCATCGCCCGGGTAGGTAAAGGTGACATTATCAACCCGCACTTCGTGCCGGAATGTTTCCGGCAGGGGAATGGGTACTTCCGGTACCGGGACCTGGGGTTTGAGATCGAGAAATAAAAAGAGATTTTTTAAGAAGAGCTGGTCTTCATAGAGGCTGTTCATACTGCCAAAGATGGACTGGATATACCCGATGCACAGCTGGAATCCCATAAAATACATTACCATATCGCCAAGCGTGAGGTTCCCGTCAATCGCCATGAATGCAATGACGGCAAATGACCCGAACACGGCTACGGCGATGAAACCCTGTGCGACAATATCCCAGAACGCCTTAGAGCGGGAAAGAGAGAGCCGGGCATATCGCAGCTCTTCCTGGAGAGCGCGGTAGCGCTCCCGGAACAGGGGCCCCAGTCCAAAAAGCCGGACTTCTTTTGCATGATAGGCATCCGAGATCATCCAGTGATAA
>JBAXMF010000511.1:0-2206 GCA_037134435.1 Methanomicrobiales archaeon
ATACTGACATTCGTCTCCCCGAGCTGGACCTCGCATCTCGGTCACGCGGTAACAGAGGTAGTTGGAAAATCATTCCAGCAATTCGTCCACCCGGATAATCTTCCGGGATGCAGGGAATCTCTGCGAAATATGATCAGGACGGGGCAACGACAACCGGGGGTTGAGTACCGGATACTGCATGCCGACGGATCGTGGCGATGGCATATAACAAATGCTGTTCCGATACGCAACAAAGACGGTATTATCATTGGTGGCGAGGGCAGTGCCAGCGATATCACCGATCGTAAGCAGGCGGATGAATTGCTACTTAAAAATACCGAGGAACTTCATGCAGCCTATGAGGAACTGACCGCTTCACAGGAGGAACTCATGGCCAATTTAGCCGAACAGACCCGGCAGGAACTGACACTGCGGGAGAGCGATGAAAAAATTCGTCTCCTGCTGAATTCCACCGCCGAAGCGATATACGGTCTGGACATGAAGGGAAACTGCACCTTCTGCAACAATTCATGCCTCCGTCTGCTTGGATACACGCGCCAGGACGAGTTACTCGGCAGGAACATGCATTGGCAGATTCACGCAAAGTACCCGGATGGGACGCACTTCCCCGTTGAAAAATGCCGTATTTTTCAGGCGTTCAATAAAGGAGAAGGTACACACGTGGATGACGAAGTGCTCTGGCGTTCTGACGGCACTTCGTTTCCCGCTGAGTACTGGTCCTACCCGCAACGCAATGATGGTGTCGTTGTTGGGGCGGTGGTGACATTCCTGGACATCACAGAGCGCAAACGGTCGGAGGAAGCGTTGCAGCGGGTGAACCAGAAACTCAATGTCCTCTCCCAGCTGACACGAAAAGACTTAACCAACCAGACCTTTGTCCTGAGCAGTTACCTTGAGCTGACAAAAAATCAACTGGCAGGACAGGACCGCATCATCGAAACGTTACAAAAGAGTAATGATGCGATCCGGTCAATCCACAAGATCGTTGAATATTCGAAGGATTACCAGGATATGGGTGCAAAACCTCCGAAATGGCAGAATGTAAAGACTATGATGTTATTCGGGCTCTCCCATATCTCCGCCGGGGACATCCAGCACACTATTGAAACAGGAGACCTTGAGATCTTTGCCGATCCCCTGCTGGAAAAGATCTGCCAGCGACTTTTCGAGAACTCGGTGAAGTATGGCGACCATGTCACATTGATCCGGGTCTGGCACACGATCACCCCTGAAGGGGCCACTATATTCTTTGAAGATGACGGGATCGGCATTTCGCTGGAGAAGAAAGAGCATATCTTTTTACGCAACGAGGATACCAGTGCATCGAGGGGGAGTATGGTATTTGTTCGTGAGATCCTTGACATTACCGGCATAACAATAACAGAGACTGGCGAGCCGGGCAAAGGGGCACGGTTCGAGATGACGGTGCCGAAAGGTGCGTGGCGGATGGTATGAGGGTGAATCTTTTGCAGCAGTTGAAACACACACTCATATCCTGAAATCATTCGGCATTACTAAAAACAGGAATTATTCCTACCCCATCACGTCAAACGTCTTCGCAAACGACGTCCACCGCACGTTCTCCCTGATATTGAACCGGCCGCTGGCCATCTCGTTCCTCACCGATTGAGTTCGCATACCCGTGTTCACATGTTGAACCAATCCCTGTCGGACTTTTCGAACCAAAGCTCATCGATCCAAACCCCGATCCCGATCCGATAGCCGTAAAGCCCAACGCATCGGGCATCTCCAGGTCCGGCTAGTCATCTAACAACACCTGCAGGTACCCCTGGCTTACCTACGTTAACCCCGAAATCAGGAAAATCCCCCTATTATGCGCCCGAATTATCGAAACGATACCAACAGAAGGGTATCCATACCCCACCCCAACCAGTAAAATCTGTTCTCGTTCGTTTAAATCGCCCGCATTTGGCCCCGATTGTGTTAGATGCTGAATAAAGCTAAATTGGGCGCATTTCCTTTAATTCAGCCAATATCTGACCTTTATTGGTTTTTCCCTTTTCGAATGCCAAAAAAAACCTCCTTAAACACAGGATTTGCGAATTCCCCGATTGCCCCTGGTCACTTTAATGCCCCACCAGCTCCGATCTGTTCTTGCACAGCATGAACGTACCCGAGTGCCGTAGTATTCCCGATACCGGTTAAGGGCCGCGATCCCACAAAAGAAGTATCCCACATCGAGCGG
>JBAXMF010000512.1:0-2205 GCA_037134435.1 Methanomicrobiales archaeon
TATATCAAAGTGCCAGATCCAAAACAGAAAAAAATTACCGGTGCAATATGTTGACGGGTGGATTTTGCAATTGGCCAACTATTCATTATATTTAATTCAAATAAGGCGCTATTGACATTATCTCCTTCATAAGTTTCGGAACTGTATTATTTTTAACAAAAAATCTTTGTGTCCTGGCAATTATTCACGGTCACACGGAGTAAAGTAGTCTTTTCAAATCAGATAAGATATTAGTTTAGCAGATCCCAGTCATTCAACAGCAATTCCCGGAAACCAGAAGCAGGAGAGAAGAACATACCATGAAATATTACCCAAGGCCTGAGTCCGGACTTGATATCCACGACGTAAACCTCGCCGTTGAAGCAGCATTCAGGGAACATGGAATGGGAAATGTCCAGATGCCGCCAAAGGTCTATATTACTTTCCCAAAAGGGGACTTCAGGACTATGCCAGCCTACATACCCGCATTGCAGCTGGCCGGAATAAAATGCGTGAATGTCCACCCCGCGAACCCTGAAAAGGGACTACCTACAGTCATGGCCCTGACCACCATCCTTGATATTGAGACGGGGCTGCCTCTTGCGATCCTGAATGCTACGGGTCTTACAGATTTAAGGACCGGTGCGGCAGGTGCAATTGCGACCCGGTATCTGGCAGGCAAAAGATCGGTGACCGTTGGCCTGGTAGGCACAGGACGCCAGGCCGCAGCCCAGCTCGAGGCGATATCACGCGAAATCGACGTGGTAGGAGTCCGTGCCTGGAGCAGGAAAGATGTGTCTGCGGAAAAATTTGCAGAGAGATTCTCTCGTTTTGACTGCAGGACGGGAACACTTCCCTTTGTCTGCGATTGCGATGTGATTGTCACCACAACCCCCTCACGAACTCCCATCGTCATGGATGAGTGGGTCCACGAGGGGACTCACATCAATGCAATTGGGGCGGATGCACCCGGGAAAGAGGAACTGGACCCTGCTATTCTCAAACGGGCGATGGTAATTGTCGATGACCCGGTCCAGGCCATCCATTCGGGAGAGATCAATGTTCCAGTTCGGGAGGGAATATTCTCTCCGGAGGAGATTGCAGGGACTCTTGGAGAAGTGGTGCTGGGCCGGAAGAAACGGACAGGCAGCGGGCAGGTTACAATTTTTGACTCTACAGGTCTCGCTATCCAGGACCTTGCGATTGCTTCAATTGCGATGAAAAACGGGAACTACCTGGAACTGGAATTCCCGTAATAATAAAATATTGCACAGGTCCTAGGTAACTGGAACAGTGTTGGATATATGGTTTTTCACCGTTGCAAATGGTATCAGGTGAAATATTGGCTCCCGGTGCCCTGAATGTCATGTTGGTCTCTGTTAACCAGTCCTGTTTCAGGTTGATCTTTCAAATTGCTTTGTTTATATTATTCAATTGATGCGTTGTTGAAGGTTCCTGATCTCGAAGATTAAAAAACCTGATATCACTTATCGATTCAACGTTTCTCCTGGTCAAAAAAAGGGAATATTTTTGCAAATGTTCAGCCTGCTATATTATACAGGGGCCGCCACTATAAAATTCTGGAAGAATGCGATGATCAATTTTAATAATGCTGCCCAGTCTATTGTCGTCAAGTCAAGCATCAATATCACCTCCTTTTTGCTTACTTAACTGTTACAATATAATAATTGTTAAGACTTCACAATTCGACAGTACAGAGCATTTTGAGTTTAATTATATTTTAAGAATAAATATGAATGTAAACCGATTATCTGAACGGGTCGCTAATTAACGGGGATATTGACCACGGGTCCGGTAATCCAAAATTGAACAAGGCAGAGCGTAGGGCATGGTTCAATCTTGTAATATTAAAAGAGCTACGGGGACTTTTGTAAAAAAAAGGTATTGGAATTTTCCGTTATCTGCGGGAAATAGATCAAAAATTATTCAGCAGTCTTCTTCCATTTCTGCCAGATCTGTTCCCGGTACACGGGGCCCGAGTTATAGGTGCAGAATGGGACGAGTGTTCCGTCGGGGGTCGCATAATGGATACAGCATCGCTGGACACGGCCGATATCATAGTTATACCGGTCCATAAAATGCATGGTACCGATGAAGAGTGCATTCCAGTGAAACTCCCGCAACGCATCAAAATTCTGCAACAACAGGGCCTTACCGATCAGCTTCCAGAAATCAATTGCACTTCCCTGTTCGCTTTTTTTCACG
>JBAXMF010000513.1:0-2204 GCA_037134435.1 Methanomicrobiales archaeon
CAGACATCGTGCTGTCACCCATGACAAAGAAATTGCCACCTGCAACGCCCTTCACAACGCCAATCTCTTCTTCTGTCAGGAAATCTCCACCCATCAGGGGTATTGCCCATACACTCCGGTCGCCGACCTTGGTCTGGTATTCATAGCCATCACCAAAGAAATGGAGTTTCATCGGGAGTTTCTCTTCGCAGTCTGTAATACCGTTGAACGCGGCAGTGGTTGGTGCAGTAAGTACGCACTCTGCAACACGCTCAATCAGTTGCTCTTTTAATTTTTTCTTGCTTGGGTGGACAATAAGAATGCCATATCCAGGCCTGCCGTCTGGGGTCCGCTGTGGTGGGACATACTGGTCAATACCTGCTTCTGCCGGACATGCGATGACTGATGTCCCAAACCCGGTCGCTTCGACGGCTGCACTGTATGCAAGTTCCTTCGTTGCGGCGGTAACGATTACAGAGCAGACCCATGCCGGAAATGCTTCTGCAAACGTGTCGTCTATCTTTACACCGTTAATTTCCATATTCAAATACCTCGGACAAAGAGTGTACCATAGCCGTGATAGAATAAATTTTCTAAGTGATTTTCGTAGTGGGACAAAAACGTTTACAAAACGGGCACACGAATTTTTTGCATGATCTGTGAGTTGACGGGAAAGGCCACACTTCCAGAACCGGGCAATACTCCACGATAGTACGGAACTAATCTAATCCCTGATAACCACGAAATAATTATAATTTGGGTTTAATTCCTAATTTAACCAATATTTCACCCTTCTGTTACCAGGACCTGTAAAGTACCGTCACGTTTGTTATAAACCATATCATGCGATACACAACAGTTGAAGGATCTGACAACAGCCAGAGTTGCAAAAAACAGGAAGGGTGAACTAATAAACACCGGGACCCGGGTACCGGGTTAACCGCACCCTCATTTGAACCCAGGGATTATTTCAAAATCCTTTTTCAGAATTCGAAGGTGTCCACTGACCTTTGGTTCAGGCTGCGGTTGACCACCCCCTTACAGTATTATTTGTGGAGTGATCACTATTGACAGGAGATCAGAAGTTACCAGGATACCGGATTGAGACCAGAAATCCATAACAGACGGACAATTAACCAGGGATTGCCCCATCTTTGCTGTAGCGGAATTGTCACTTGATAATTTGCCACGGGAGGAATATTCCTAAATGAGGTCCCATGGGGAAAAATTCCCACCCGTTTCGGTCAACCCCCAGGGGAACGTGATGCCCTTTACCAGGGTTCAACCATTTACACCCTCACCCCTGGTATTTATGAGAGTGTGCAGTCTGCAGACATGTGCTGTATTAACCACACTAAAAAATGCCGGTTGTGGTGATGATCGGTCAGACCCATGATTTTTCCCATGTATGTCCCGATAATTAGTGATTTCGCAACGAGGAACTTATCCGGGAACGTTTCATCAGATCTCCAGCAGGTAGGTCAAAAATCAGGATGAACCTCCCGGAAAGTAACCCCGGACTGTGTAGAACTCCCCCGTCCAAATCCGGGAACTGACGGCATTAAAGCCGATTCCTTTAGAAAAAGCGTGCCCGGATACGGAATTTACAACCCGGTTATTCAATCTGGCAAACCGACCAATAATCGGGGAGTATAATCCAACAGGAGCGCCCTGGTTTCTGCACCCTTGAGTTTATTCCAGGGCAACTATAATTACCCCTGCTATCAGGCCTATAAAAGGCCCGGATTTCAGCCCGATTTTTATCAGGCGGGGGTCCCATGATAATGCATGGAAATTGGTTGTAACTTGGAACAGTCCCGATCTCTGCAATGGCAGGAATGTATCGTATACCAACCGGAACGCCAGGAGACTAAAAATTTTACCGAATAATTCTGCTCGAATTTTAAATCAGACGTTTGAATGACAGCGGAACAATTTAATACACCAGATTTGCCCTTAATTTTGGGTAAAATTGAAAAACCGTGCGAAAAAGCGCATCCATTGTTTCCTCTGGATGTAAGCAGGTACACTTTATTTCATTACCAGTTAACACCAATACCTTAATTACCGGATTAAACCTGCAATAAATCCCCATTGCAATTCAGAAGAGTTTATCTATCTTATTTTACAACTTTTTTTATATCGATTTTAATGATCGATCGAGCTGGTGCGTGATTAAGAATGGCATTTGCAGTGCATATTAACATGGAGCATTGTACCGGCTG
>JBAXMF010000514.1:0-2199 GCA_037134435.1 Methanomicrobiales archaeon
ACATTGATAGCGTAGTTCAGGACGACTGGTATGGTTGCATCAGTGCCGACGAACCGATCGTCTGCTGTGGTAACAACAGAACCAACGTTCAGGTCGTACTTGCTGCCTGCCTGGACAATGTTACAGTACGCCGGGATTATATCGTTCTGGTCGTCACCGAATGGACAGAGTATCCTGTCTGATGCAGGAGTTGCCATGGCCGAGCCATCAATCATGATGTTCTCAGTACCGAGGATGTTGCCACCGTCTCCTGTTGCCAGATAGGTTGCTTCGGTTGTCGCCTTTACGTTGGACTGGGAGAGGAGCTTGTTGCCGGTGTTGACACCCATGGTCTTGATGAAGGTGGTCTGCCCGTGCTGAGCAATGGTGCTTGCATCATAGGTGGTGCTGTACTGGACCTGGAATGGGTCGAGCATGTACGGCCAGTCATCCTCTATGTCGGCTCTTCCTGCAAGTTGGTTTCCGTCTGTCAGTGACCCTCCGAGTGCTGCAGAGTCCATAACGGTGCCTTCGCAGACGACGACAGTTGAAGTTGCGATCCCCTGTACTTCAGGGACTTGTGGAACGACCTGGTCGGCCATTACCATGCCCGTGAGTGCGACCAGCATTGCGAGTGCAATGACGATAACACCAATAGTTTTCATTTGTTTTCCTCCTACATTTCATGCTGATATTTTTCAGCATTAATTGAATTGTCTGGTTATCAATCCTTAAAAGCATACCTTTCGAAATCTCTCAACTATGAAGGATTTCATAAGAGTGAGTTCATCCACAGTTTATTTGATTCATGTACCTGGGGGGTCTCAACGTTTGATGCGTAACGGTTTGTGCCGGTCCCGGGTTACATTGGGAAGCTACCATGGATGATGGACCGTGGCAATTAGGTCTTGCCCGGCGATCGGTACACAGGTTTTCACCGGGCTGTTACACGATTTGCAACGAATAGCCTGCCATTTCGGGTTACCGATCAAAGGTCGGCTCTGCTGGTGTCAGGGATGCCTGTATACAAGGAACATTTTGGAAATGCTTCTGAAGAAAAGGACTAACTCTACAAAATCTCTCGAAAGACGACAAGGGGATTTTGAAGGATAAATCCCCACTATTACCCTATCCCTGGTTCAACGACTTCAGGGTAATAATGACTTACCTGACTGGTAAGCGATTGTCTTACTGAATGAGCTGATGATTCCACTGGCTGATGACGATTCAGTGTCGGTAAGGTCTTCGGCCTGATGACTGCCCCTGGCTTCCTGGATGTGTATGTTTACGTATGCTGAAGCTGAGCCCATTGCCGGGGATGTACCCTGGCCCTGGATCGTGTAGGGTTTGACATTGATTGCATAGTTCAGGACAACTGGTGCCCTTGCATCTGTATCGACGAACCGATCGCTGGCTGACGTAACAACTGAACCAACGTTCAGGTCATACCTGCTGCCTGCCGTGACGATGTTAGTGTATGCCGGAAATACAATGCTATCTGATCCGAATGGGCAGATCATTCTGTTTTGTGAGGCAGTCCGCATACTCGCCCCGTCAATCATGATGTTTTCGGAACCGAGGATGTTGCCTCCTTCTCCGGTTGCTACGAAGGTGACTGCAGTGTCTGCCTTGATATTCGACTGGGTGACAAGTTTGTTACCCGTGTCGATTGCCAGGGTCTTGACGTAGGTAGTCTTCCCCGCCTGTGCCACGGTGCTTGCATCATAGGTGGTGCTGTACTGGGTCTCATTCGGGTCCAGCATAGTTGAAGTTGGATCATCGGTATCCCTTGATGCAAGTTCATTACCCCCGTTTATTGACCATGCGAATGATTGAGATTCCATAACGATGCCTTCAGAACTGATCACGGTTGAACTCGTGATCCCTCCTGCTCCCGGAACTGCCGGAACGCCCTGATCAGCCATCACAACGCCGTTGAGTGTGATCAGCATTATAAGTGCAATGATAATAACGCTCGTTGTTTTCAATTTGTTCCTCCCATATATAATGCCGATTCACTCAACATTAGCTGAAGTATCTTGTTAATGTACCATAATAACATTTCTCTCTGCATCCCCGGAGAAAATGTATTCCCTGAAAAATGGTTCATTTAACTGTTCGTTTGGTACAGGCAACCTGCAGGTTATACCTTTGGCCCAATTTTCGGTAATGTCCTATTTATACATACTTAATTGATGCATGTAAAAACATGCTCCAAGT
>JBAXMF010000515.1:0-2194 GCA_037134435.1 Methanomicrobiales archaeon
CGAAGTACGTACTATAAAAACAAACTGGGCTGCGGATCCTGATCCTGCGATAATTTTAGGTATGAAGGAAGATATCAATGTGTTAGCACTTCAAAGGAAAAATGCAGTTATTAATATCAGGGGCCCACCGGACGATCCAAACTGGATAATACACTATAACAACGGAGTAACTCAATATGATGAAACGATCGTGTATTGGGACATCTGAACGAATATTGAACGAATCTGCGGTTTCGACCACAATTGAATATGTAATCATCAGCGGGATCCTGGTGATGCTCATGGTTATTACAATTCCTGTGGTGACCTCAGTCTTCATCGCTCAACCTGCAAATATTCTCACCTACCATGCCTACGTGGATATCGGGAATGGCGTGAGTACCCGGATGGTTGACCTTTATGCAATTATTCCACTTTATAATACTGCTACTATCAAAACAAAGTTTGATATTCCTGATGAAGTTGCAGGTAAAGATTACAAAGTTGATATTATCTCGGGTGATGGAGCACGTAGTTATGACCAGAAAATTCTGGTCTCCGGGGCGGGGGGTTCGTCAAATTCTGAGATCACTCTTTCAGGAATTGGTGGAAGTTACGAAGTGTCTCTTGCGGGAATCGGGGCAACTGAAGACCGATTTGGTATTGGTGAAGGAACAATGACCGCCAGAGGTTTGAACGATATAATATATGAGTACCCATGATGAACACAAAAAGAGTTAAACATAATGAATCCGGTGTTTCTGAAGCCATCGGGTATATTTTGATCCTTGGTATCATGATAACCGGTATCGGACTGATCACCCTGTACGGTTATCCAGCCCTCCTGGAACGGCAGGCCAGCACAAATGTAAGGAATATGGAACGGAATATGATTGCGCTCCAGACGGATATCAACAGTCTGACCTATGAAAGTGTCCCCTACAAAGAAACAACGATGCAGGTCAGTGGCGGTGCACTAATGGTGATTCCCAGACCCGATCCAAATCCATTAGGTCCCACGTTTCCACTTATTGCGACGACACCAGAATTTGCGATTACATATATGTATTGGGATACCACCGCTATCCCGCCGGCATTTGTAGAAAGAACAATTTACTTTTACCCGGGGGAATTACGGTATGAACCTGATTCACAGGACGCCGTGGTAGAATATGAAAATGGAATGGTGCATAAGCGTTACTGGAGTGATCCTATAGGATCAACAACTCTTTCGAATCCTCGCTGGTTCATTGATGAGTATGAGGATCCGGTTACGCACATAATAACTAAAACTTTGGTGATAACCCTGATTCAGATTACCACCGAAGGTACACCACCCCAATCACTATCAAGAAATGGGATTTCAACAGTTAAAATGAAAGTTGACCCACTACCAACGTATTCTACAGATCAGGATTACGGTGCGGGGGTCGGAAAGGAGGTCACAATCACCTATAATTCTAACAGCGAATATAATTACCAAACAGCTTGGGAAAATTATTTTATTCCGTTCCCCAGTGAAGATCCAACTGGAGACACCTTGTTGATTAAAAAAGTCAATAGGCTTGTAATAAAATCTTATAAAATAACTGTGCTAGGTCTGTAACAATTAATTATTAATCCCGATTTTTTTTATATTCTTTCTTCAAAGCCATTCGACCACTAATCCGTATGCCGGAATATCAAATCGCGTTTTTCATCAGGTAACTTATTTTCCGGGTGGTAAAAAAACTGACAGAAAAAATTAGCTAGCTATAAGTTCCTGCAGATTAAAAGTGAGGATTGTGAAAGAGAGAAAACCAAATTCTGGATCAGGTGTTGCGATTAAACAAGGATGCAGCTACCTGGCGCAAAAAGGATCTTGGATGAAGGTATTCACACGAGTTACTCTATTATGCACCCTTGTCTTTCTTTGCTGCTTCTTTTGCCCTGTTTATGGCGATCTTTATGTTACAGATACCCAAGGCAACCAGGTACAGAAGTTTACAGATGGTGGTGTTCTCCAATTAAAATGGGGTTCATATGGAACAGAGGATGGTAAATTTAATCATCCTATGGGAATTGCGACATATGCCAGCAATATTTATGTTTGTGATGGATGGAACAATCGAATCCAGATATTTGATTTTCAGGGTAATTTTACATCCAAATTTGGAACTTATGGAACAGGGGATGGTCAGTTTAATAATCCTGTTGCAATATGTTTTGACAGCGG
>JBAXMF010000516.1:0-2191 GCA_037134435.1 Methanomicrobiales archaeon
CAGGATTATAACATAGGGCATATCAAAAATATTCCAAAAAATGAATATGGCACACCACTTCTTAATTTTGTATTTGAAAAGATACAGGAAATTGCAAAGAATAATTATATTTGTTATGTGAATACCGACATCATTCTGACTTCTGACATTCTTACAGCACTCGATAACGTTACTCAATTTCCTGAATTTCTTCTGGTTGGTAGACGTATAAATGTTGAAATTCAGAAGTCAATTAATATATCAGAGAGTTTTGAGACGGATTTCATTGATTTTGTTAAGAAAGACGGGACTCCAGGGAGGCCTGACCAGATAGACTGCTTTGTTTTTCCTAAAGGCATGGTAAAGGACATGCCCCCATTTGCGGTCGGGAGAGCAGGGTGGGATAACTGGCTTATTGCTGATACGAAGAGAAAAAGAATTCCAATCATTGACGGGACCACTATGTTTCATGTCGTCCATCAGAACCATGACTACTCCCACATAAAAAATCAAAAATCCGACTCATGGGAAGGCCCGGAAACGGATAGAAACAGGGAGTTAATGGGAGGGATAAAGAATTTATACAACATCGATGATGCGGACTGGTTCCTCTTACCAGAGGGGTTAAAGAAAAAAAATAGGGGAATCAAAGATATTTATCGTTCCATCTGGAGATCAATTAAAAAATAATTTCATGGACTTGACTGGTCAATTGTTTTCCTGATACCATCGGTTACCGATATTTCCGGAACCCATTCCAATAATTTTTTGGCTTTCCTGATATCTGGATATCTTCGTTTCGGATCGTCGGGTGGAAGAGGGCTGAATACCATCTTCGAACGGGAATTTGTTACATCAAGGATTAATTGCCCCAGTTCACGTATGGTCATCTCCCGGGGGTTACCGATGTTCACAACCTCACCCTTGAGATGATTACGGCTTACCAGGTTCAATAAACCCCGAACCTGATCTGTGATATAACAGAAGCTCCGGGTCTGGGATCCATCACCAAAAATTGTGATAGGATCGTTATTGAGAGCCTGCGCGATAAACCTGGGGACCACACGGCCATAAAAGCCATCATGCCTCATCCGGGGACCATAGGTATTAAAAATTCTGGCAATACGCACGTCCAGATCATACTGCCTCATATAGGCCATGCAAAGTGCCTCTCCCGCTCTTTTAGCCTCGTCATAACAGCCCCGGATTCCAATTGGATTGACGTTGCCATTGTAGGTTTCGGGCGTGGGGAATACTTCAGAATCACCATATATTTCACTGGTTGATGTAAAGAGGAATTTAGCCTTATTCTTCTTTGCAATTTCCAGCATTGTTATCGTTCCCAATGTATTTGATTTAAGAATTTCAATGGGAAATTTATCAAATTCAAATGGTGAGGCACGAGAAGCAAGGTGCATCACATAGTCCAGAGGGTCCCCGGAATCTGAAAATGATAAAATATCCTCCTGGATGAAAGAGAACCGGGGATGATTCATCAGGCCGGAAATATTTTTTTTTCTTCCACTTGCAAAATTATCGACACAGGTTACCCTTGCATCCAGCGCAAGCAATACCTCACATATCCACGAACCGATGAACCCGGCCCCTCCCGAAATCAGGATATTTTTACCTTCAAAATCACAATTCGTAAGATTATCCGTTATCATCTGGATGTTGTCAGTTACCATCTTAAATGCCCCGCAAAAAATTCCTGATATCCTGGCCCAGTTCCTCGTCCTCTAATGCCAGCTCAATATTGGCTTTTAACCAGTCACTCTTATTCCCTATATCATAGCGTTTACCCCGGTAGTGGTACGCATAGAGTGACTGTTCTTTCATGAGCAGTTTGAGTGCATCAGTTAATTGTATCTCCCCTTTGTGACCTGGTCCTGTATTTCTGATACATGAAAAAATTTGGGGAGTCAGGATGTAGCTTCCAAGAATCGCAAGATCAGAAGGGGCCACCGCCAAATGTGGCTTTTCGACCAGGTCATTGATCTTAAAAATTCCTGGTCCAATCTCTTCCCCGTTAATGATGCCATATGATGAGACTTTTTCGGGAGGAACTTTTTCAACTGCGATAATACAAGACTGGTACCGATTATAAATTTCAATCAATTCTTTAATACAGGGAGGCGTTGTAATCGTATCACCGAGCAATAACGCAAATGGCTCATCGCCAACAAATGACTCCCCATAGCTCACTGCATCA
>JBAXMF010000517.1:0-2186 GCA_037134435.1 Methanomicrobiales archaeon
AGACCCTGTGGATAAATCCATCTTTGCATCTGGGGATATTTTTTTCCTGTAATATTTGTACAGCCTGAAAAAAGTATTACGGTAAAAAAGAACAATACCAGCACAAATGAATAGGTTTTGTATTTTTCCATATTTTAATGTCTTCGAAATTAGTTATATTATTTCTGTTTTAGTTTCTAACCCACATTATCCACGCCAGAATCTACGATAATAAATAAAGATCGCAAGGATCAATAAAGACAGATAAAAGACAAAATCATTACTTTCACCCCGCACACGCCGTGAGTTCATACTCTCCATCCTCCCACAACACTGTATGAATTTTGAAGGTCCAATCCCACTTTGTCCATGTTGTAAAAGGCCAAGCCTCTATCGCTCCCAACATTCCAGGACGGCTTATAAATGCTCATATTGCCACGCGGTGCTACCCGAATCGTGGGTCGTGGATTACCTGCCGGTGGAGGACCCAAAACTAATCCACCAGGTCCTGGCAGTACGGAACGAAACTCAACCCGATCTTTATTATTTTGAACCCAGAAGGATTAATTGAGAGAACGGTACCGGAACAATCATCGGCTGATTTTTCCGCGTAATAATCTTTCCAGACCTGTTAAAGAATCAAAAATTCTGGAAAGGAAAATTCCTTTTTTATCCGAAACCGACAACTGACTCTTTTTTCGCAATAATCAAAATACATTCAGAACCTTTCTCAGAAAAGACACGGTGGTTTTCAGCTGCAATCCCCGGAAAATACCGGGCGCTGGAACGCGCAAATATCGGTCCAATTAATTTACATACCCCCTCCAATACGGTCCATTGGTCCTGGATATCTCAAATGAAGACCGGAGGTCCTCCGAAGAAACCGAGGACCGCCCATCCAGCTCGGCAGTCATTACTCTCCGCTTCACCCGCTACAGCCCTTCCCGGATATCCCCACTCCGTATGACCTGCCAGGTGATGATGGAGATCATGTTGCCGGATATGACTCCCGGGTGCAGTCCCTCCCTGATCCGATCGTGGAAGATCTCCCTGATTTCTTCGTCTTTGTAGGGCGGGAAATAGACTTCGGCGGGTTGGAGTGCAGAGACCAGGCAGGAGTCGAGCGCCAGCTTCATGTCAACCTCCATATTGCAGACCAGCAGGAGGAACATCAGACTTGCTTTCGGATATTTCTTCGCGATGCGGAGGAGCGGGTTGAGAATATCGGCAAGGTCGTATCCGGGTAGCAGGTTATCCGCGTCGTCAAAACATACGAGGAGCACCGCCTTTCTCTTCGTGAGTGCCTTCCCTATATCAGAGATCATATGGCCACTCCGTATCGTCTTATGTAGAGGCGGGTGGTTGTAGAGCGCGGCATATATCCTGGTAATGACCGTAAACCCTGACAGTCCAGCATGGCAATTGGTGTATACCGGGATGAGTTGTTGTGTTGACGTCCGGATATCAGAAAAGATCCAGTGGACGGCAGTTGTCTTACCGGTGCTGGGAAGGCCCCTGAGGACAAGGTAGAGCGGGCCGTTGCCGTGGATTCCCGGCCGGGTGGCGAAGATAATATCTTTGATCTGGGCTTCACGAAAATTGAGTATACTTGGAACGAAATCAATTTCAAAGGCACTACGGTCGCGGAATAAAGTCTCTTCCATGTTGAGGTACGTCATCATCGGACACGATCATATTATCTGTGCGGTATTAGAGTTAGACCGGGCGTGGTGTGAAAGTGAAGTGTGTGATCACAACCTCGTTATTCCGTTCGTTTCGCCAGTAGTTTATCCATATAATTATTTGTCCGGGGCAACATTTCCCTCTCTCCTTTATTTATTTCCCTTCTTATCCTCTTTACGTCCCAGGAAGGGGCAGGAACTACCAGAACATGGCTGACTTCATTCAGAAAGCAAATGTAAAGCGTTCGGTCCGTATTATCGCGACACCGATCGCCAGTGTCGCTGCATTGAACACCCTCGTCCAGGGAGCCATCGACGCAAACGCATTCGAGTGCGTGGACCACGTTGTCGGCGGTGTAACCATTGCCGGCATTACCCGTGGGACACAGTCGTTCGGCGTCAACGTGGTGTATGAAAACCCGACAACCCTGAAAAGCATGGGGACCTCAAACGCAAAGGCATCGACCGTTGCAGGCTATGCCGCAGCCGCCACCGCACTTGTCGGAAACACCGCACTTGCAACCG
>JBAXMF010000518.1:0-2177 GCA_037134435.1 Methanomicrobiales archaeon
AGACGTTGCACCCGGCCATCTCGCCAAAGCAGAACAGGAACCGCTCCCGGATCATCCTTGGGCAGCTGGTCCCCGGGGATGGGGACGAACCCGAATGTCTTGTAGAAGCTGATCAGTTGCAGAGTGTCGAAGCGCATGTACAGCTCTTCATGCCCGCAGGCGTCGATTTCATGCCTGCACGACAAACCTGGCAAGCCCCTCGCCCACGGAACTCTTCCAGGGTGAAGACGCCGTCGACTTCGTGCCCGTCGGGATGCCGCCGGACACCTGCGCAACCGGCCGGGCGATTCGTCCCGTCAACAAAAGTGCCGGATATGCGGTCTTTCTCGGGGTTGGCCTCCTGCTGGTGGTAATGGTACCAGACCTCTTTCTCAAGGGGGAATTTTGGTAACGGTATTTGATTAACGGTTTGAATTTGAAGTTTCATTACAATCCCCACAATTGTACTCTGGAAATATTTGATACACCAAATAGGGTATTAACAGTCCTGATGGGATTATTTCGGGATACGCATAAATAGAAGTATTTTAAATGATGACAGAAACAGGTTGATCATATGGATTCGAGCATAAGCGGCAGAAATATTGAGGAAATGCTAACCGCGATTATTACGAGACTGGATAGAATTGAAGAAAAAATTGATGAGAATTCATATCCCCCTGAAGATTTGATTAAACCGGATTTTATAACTGAAATTAAATCAGTCAAAAAAGAAATAGAAGAAAATAAATGCAGGGATTATGAGGACGTGGATACCTTCCTCAAGGCGATTGAAGGATGAAATATCAGATCCGGGTCCATCCAGGTCTGGAAGATGATTTGAAACACCTCGCAAAAAAAGATCCTGCCTGTTACGAACGAGTGAAAAAGAAAATTCGAATCATTGCGGAAAATCCAGGAATTGGTAAACCACTTCGCAATATTTTGAGAGGGCTCTTCAGGATACACATAGGTCATTTTGTAATGATTTATGAATTTAATGAAGAGACTGGAGTGATAACGTTAGTAAAATTTGCTCACCATGATCAAGCATACACATAAATTTTTTGCCTTTTTTCCTGGATGAAATAAAAAAAAATCATAATGGCCGATAATTTTAACCAATTTATTTCCCCGCCGCTCTCCGCATCGGGCAGACGTTGCACCCGGCCATCTCGCCAAAGCAGAACAGGAACCGCTCCCGGATCATCCTTGGGCAGCTGGTCCCCGGGGATGGGGACGAACCCGAATGTCTTGTAGAAGCTGATCAGTTGCAGAGTGTCGAAGCGCATGTACAGCTCTTCATGCCCGCAGGCGTCGATTTCATGCCTGCACGACAAACCTGGCAAGCCCCTCGCCCACGGAACTCTTCCAGGGTGAAGACGCCGTCGACTTCGTGCCCGTCGGGATGCCGCCGGACACCTGCGCAACCGGCCGGGCGATTCGTCCCGTCGACAAAGGTGCCGAATATGCGGTCTTTCTCGGGGTTGGCCTCCTGCTGGTGGTAGTTATACCAGACCCAGGAATCCCCAACTTTTATTAGCGGGTGTACCATCCCGGTCTTACGGCAAGAACAATTTTTCAGACACCATAAATAGTGCTATATTCAATGATTAATCATATTCAACAGGAAATACGATATGTCACAGATTCGCCCATCAGAAGACATTCGCTCTGTTACGGACCTTAAACGTCACACCAACGATATTCTTGACCACCTTCATACCACGGGTCGCCCGATTATTCTCACGGTTAATGGCAGGGCGGATTCCGTGCTGCTGGATGTAAAAGTATACGAAAAACACCTCCAGGCAGGGAACCTGGCAAAGCTGCTCGCCCCGGCAGAACAGGATGTAGAACACGGACGGACCCGTTCAGCTCGGGAGTTTGTGAGAGAGTTCAAAAGTGCCAGGAAAATTTCAGGTTGAGATCACCGCCGTTGCTGAAACGGATGTTGAGGAGATATGGGAATATATCGCCCAAGATACAATTGGAGCGGCTAACTCCCTCGTTCTGCATCTTGAAGAGCAGATCGGGTAACTTGAGATCTTCCCCCTGCGTTGTCCGAATATTCCTGAGAACGAACTGCTTGGGACGAACTATCGCCATTTTCTCTACGGCAATTATCGCATCATCTTCAAGATAATCGATTCCCGGGTCATCATCCTGAGGGTGGTGCACATGGCCCGTTTACTCGA
>JBAXMF010000519.1:0-2175 GCA_037134435.1 Methanomicrobiales archaeon
TGATCAAAAGATAACTTGGAGCATGTTTTTACATGCATCAATTAAGTATGTATAAATAGGACATTACCAAATCACAGCTCCGTCCGGGGAGGAAGTAACAGAAATACTGCCTCCCTGATCCGGGACCAGCAGGAATTCGGCCAATCCACCCCCGTTAGAATTGGCCCAGGTCGAACTGGCAGCCTCGTAGTACCCGGCAAGCCTGACGGTCACCTGGTGAGAACCGATCGATAGATTATTTTTTCCGTTCGGGGTCACAACTCCCGTTTCGACCCCATCGAAGTAAATAGCGGCTCCGTCTGGATGGGAAACTACGGCAATGGCTCCCTTCCTTACCGCTGTTATTGTGGGTGCTATTGCGGGGGAAACAGATTCCGTTGTATTGGCTGAAAAAGCCAGTTTTGAGTCCGTGGTAATGGCGGTATTATTTACTCCGGGACCTGGTTGCATACATCCGGCCGCAAAAAGAAATAATCCAATCAACAGAACAAGAAATAGTTTCCCCATATTAATTCTCATAATGATGCAATGAACGATAAATCTTGGGTTTTATGTGATTAAAATTTTATAACTGCGTTAAAAAATGACAACCCGCAAGTAATAATTAATAGAATCCTCAATTTAAAAATATTTAAAATCTTAATAGCAGAGCAGGAATAACAATGGCTGCAGCGGTTTTTGAGATTAATTGTAAATGCATTGTTAGAGGCCCGGAATGAAAAATAAACTCATACCTGCATTGCTCGGCACATCCTTGATTTTCTTTTTTGTTTTCCTGATGATGCTTATTCAGATATTACGACTGTTCGTATTCTATCAGGTAATCATGGTATCAGTTGGATTGGTATCAATCATAGGGTCCCTTTACTCATTGAATGAGATCAAGAACGTATCGCCATTATGGTATTTGGGTATTCCAAATATTTTCGCCCTGGCGTTTGTGTGTTATGCATTCGTAGCCGAATCGCCCGCTAATTCCCAGCACTATATTCTCTTCAGTATCTCACTTGCGATTTTATCTCTTTCATCAACGCTTTTTTTCATCTCGTTTCCCGAAAATCAAAGAAAATTTACCAGGTATTGTGCAATATTATCAGGAATTGTCGCATTTTATTCAGTATTTAGGATATATGCGGTTATTGGAGGAAATTGGTATACCGTTGATTCGTTTCTGGAAATTTATATCTTCTATCTCATGCCTGTAATCGGGTTATTGTACATAATAACTGCAATATGGATTTATAAAAATCAATAAATTCACAAGACGTCACTAACAAGGTACAACCCAGGCCAGATCCCAGTCACAAAGTCCGGCAAAAGGAAATTTGTCAATCACCCTAATCGCAATCGAAGCAACCGCCCATTCTAAATACCACATATGCCGTATTTTAGATAATAAATTCAATATCCGGTTAAAATGTCAGAATTACTTGGAATTGTCACAGCATCTGAGAAACGGAAAGGTCTCCTTATCCTGTTACGTGATGGTCCGAAGTTCTGGGATGAAATCAAAACCGAGCTGGACGTCACCGCTTCCGGTATGCTCCCCCAGATCAAAATCCTTGAAGACGAGGGATTGATTGCAAAAGAGGGAAGAAAGATTTCGCTTACTGATATCGGGCGGCTGGTCGTTCATCACCTCGAACCGTTCGATACGACACTCATGGTCATCGACCAACAGAAGAAATTCTGGCAGGACCATGATATCGAGGCCCTCCCCCCTGATTTTTTTGTGAGGATCGGGGAGATACGAAACCCCCAGATTATTGAAGCAGGCCTGGAGGACAGTTTCGAACCCCACAACCATTTCCTGGAAACAATTCTTCAATCAAAAAAGGTATCCGGGATATCACCGATTGTCCATCCGATTTATCCCCGGTTCTTTCTGGCACTCGCTAAACAAGGACATCCGGTAAATCTGATTCTCACGAAAAAAGCCTATGACAAGATAAAAAAAGAATTCCATGCGATGCTCATTGAAGGGCTCCAGTACAATAATGCCCACCTGTCAGTCTGCGAAGAGGAAGTAAAATTCGCCTACATCGTTACGGACAAGTATTTCTCGATGGGCCTTTTCATGAAAAGTGGCGTTTTTGATTCGACGAAGGATATTGTGAGCAACAATCCCTCGGCTATCAGGTTCGGGGAGGACCTGTTCTCCTACTACCTGAACAA
>JBAXMF010000520.1:0-2160 GCA_037134435.1 Methanomicrobiales archaeon
AGGAGCCAGGCGAGTGTCTGGGGAGTTTTTCCCAGTCCCATATCGTCAGCAAGGCATGCTCCAAATCCCCGCTCGGTGCACCGCAGGAGAAATGCATGTCCCTCCTCCTGGTACTTCCGGAGTGTCCCCTTAAATGTCGCGGGAATTGGACAGGGTGCCTGGTCCTGGCCGGTCCTGACCATGGTAAGAAGGTCAGCTGCCCATTCGTCCCGGGGCTCAACCGAGATCCCGATACCAGGGCTTATCTCGTCAGAAAGCGAGATCCGGACCAGGTCTCCGGCGTTAGGTCGGCCCTTGATGTACCGCTTCTCAAACGTTTTTAACGCCTTTGAGATGGCACCCGAATCGCAGGAGATCCACCGCCCACCTACCCTGACGAACGGAGTTTTAAGGTCTACTGCCTGCCAGAACTCTTCGGGCGAGAGGGTGTCGTCACCGACGGCGACCCGGTAATTAAATGATATAAGTGCTGACATCCCGAGCATACTGCTCCCCGTAGTCCAACTTCCCCGTGCTGCGGAGAGTTCAATCTTCGGTCTTCCCCTTGGTTCAGTCCACCAGGCAGGCAGCAGCAGGTCGATTCCTTTCTGCTGTACGGCAAATGCGTCATTCGTGAGGAAAGCTGCAGCCTCAGCCATTGAACATGCCCCGGCATCGGGTTTTTCTCCGGTGAGATGTTTCCTGATGACGGGTGACGCAGAAACTGCTTTACCGAGACCGGAAAGGAGCGTCTGCTGCAGGTAGGCAACGGGGGGGAGCATCCCGCCCGGTTGATCGGTGAGTTCCCAGACCGTCGCTGCCGGGATGATAAGTGAAGGGTCCGCAGAAGACCGGAGGTGCAGGCTGAGTGGCCAGGGCTCATCGCTCCCGGCAGGTGGTTCCTGCAGGGTGATACAAGCGTGGAACGGGGAGATCTCCTGGCTTTTCCTTCTATAGGTGAGCCAGGTATGCATCTTCTGGGCGAACGCTTTTTCCATCCGGTGCCCGTCAACGTAGAGGTCCCTTCCTGTCAGGTCTGCGATGAATGCGATCTCATCCTGTTGCGTTTCGGTCATGACCCTGCCAGGCCTGATAAGGGGCTGAACATGAATGGGGGCCCGGGATATGACGGCCTGCATCATGGCGGCCAGGCTGTTAAAGACCCGCAACTTCTGGTCCGGGACCGTCATCCGTGTCGATTTCCTGCGGGTAGCATACCTGCAGACCAGTGGCAGCAGTGCGGTGACCTGCTGGAGCCAGATTGTCTTGTCAGGGGTTAATGCAGGGGTCCAGGAGGCATGGTACCCGGTGCCCGTCTTACTGACAGCCGGCTTGAACTGCCCGCACCTCACGAGATGGATGGCGGCTTCCATGAGGTCAAAAAAATACCGGAGTGAGTCCCCCGGGAGGTATGTATCACGGAGTAATTCCCGGCCAGACCAGAGGTCAGGGAAAATTTCGAACGGGCAGAGGAGGACCGGGACGTAGAAGGGTGAAAGTGGTGCCGCCTTTTTAAGGCCGGTGATATTTCCATCCCCGGTACCTGACCTGGCCGGTTTCCCCTGTACGAGGGGGAAGTGTACAACCCACCGGGTGGTCCTGAATGTTTCGACGGGAGACCCGGTTATCCCGCTGATAATGCGGGCCAGCTCTCCGGGAGGGGGTGCAAAGGGGTACTGTGGGATCGCCTGCACACCAGGGGATCGTCCCGGTTTACAAAGACCTGGACCAGGGTCCTGCACCTCGGTGAAGAGGGCAATTGCGTTGATGGCTGGATCGGTGAGTGCGTGAATGATGGGAAGATTTGGCCCGGTGACCTGCCCCGTCCGGGTCATCTCAAGCCCGGTTGTATGAAAAGGGTCCTGTTGTTCCCTGCCCCGGATCATGCTTTTTTATTTGATCTGGCAAGGAGATACATCATCCGGTATGTTCATGGACCCGTAACAATGTCCCGTATTGATCTTCGTATCTACAATATAATCACCGTGAAAACCGGTCCGGGGACCCGCACCAGTGCAGGCCTGGTGAACAACAAAGCGGTGGTGCAATTAATTCCCCACTACTTGCAACGGGGTACACCGGTACATTTTAACTTTTCTTGCTCCATTTATTCATTCCGAAAGATGGGTGCCAGCTCAACCGTGGTCCAGTTACTATAGGTCGGGGCCTTTAGAATAAAGG
>JBAXMF010000521.1:0-2154 GCA_037134435.1 Methanomicrobiales archaeon
CGTGCGACGAGTAAAGTAATATCGTGAATTGCGGTTCAATCCGCCGTTCTATCCATTCAGAATGTCTCTACTCTGATGTGCATTTCTGGTAACGGATTTGTGCAAAGCTCAGAGGACAATGCGGTGTAAGACTGAACCTGACGGACCCAAACTGCTAGGGAAAAGGATACATGGAGAATCGAAAGATGAAGTTTCATTCAGGGGTCGTGACCTGCAACATGCGAAAACAGGTTGAATTCACGCATGAGCCAAAATGGCAAAGAAGCTTGGTTATGACAATCTGTTTCGGTGTCATAACGAATGGACATACGAGCTTCCGGCCTATAGGAACCTCCTAAATATCCTACAATTATTCACGTTATAAAACTCGGTAAACCATTTGTGGTCCTTGAAAAAGGTAGGAACTTCGTGAGAAGAACCAGATCCGCAGGTGGAAGAGGAATTGGCAAAAAGCGAAAGATCACTTGTAATGGGTGATATAGAGGTTCAAACTTTGCCTCAATGCGAAAGCATGCAGACTTGCCATTGGTCACGAAAGCAACAGGGATTGTTTACTATGAATGTAAGAGAACCAGAGATAACTTCGGTTACGGACCTTACAGACAAGGAGCTTACCCGGCAATGGAAATCCATTGACTGGAACAAAGCAGAAGAAATTGTCAATAACCTGCAGTCTCGAATTGCAAGTGCAGCAAAGAACAGAGATTGGAAGAAAGTAAGCAAACTTTCCAGACTCCTGACGCGGTCCTTTTATGCCAAACTTCTTGCAGTACGCAAGGTAACCAACAACAAAGGAAGCAGAACACCCGGAGTTGACGGAATTCTCTGGTCATCACCAGCAGATAAAATGCGAGCTGCCCTGCAACTGACAAATAAAGGGTATCATGCAAAACCTCTTTCGAGGAAGTATATCCTAAAGAAGAATGGTAAACTAAGACCACTGAGTATACCAACGCTCTACGACAGGGCTATGCAAACCCTGCATGCTCTGGCATTGGGTCCGGTAGAATCAGCTACAGGGGATAAAACCTCATTTGGATTTAAACCGTACCGTTCAACCAAAGATGCACATGCCTATCTTCATTCCTGCTTAAGCAACAAGAAATCTGCTGACTGGATTGTTGAAGGAGACATCAAAGCGTGCTTCGATGAAATCAGCCATAACTGGATATGCGATAATATTCCTATGAACAAACGAGTCCTCAACGAGTTCCTGAAATCAGGATACGTCGAGAATTACCACTTGTTTCCGACTGATAAAGGTGCACCGCAGGGAGGGACACTCTCTCCAATCATTGCGAACATTGCCTTAAACGGTCTGGAAAATGTCTTGGCTAGTAGATACTATGCCTGGCGAAACGGGACCATCGACAAATCCCATAGAAACAAGCACATGGTGAACTACGCTCGTTATGCAGATGACTTCGTGATTACTACCAACTCTCAGGAGATAGCGTATGAAATCGTCGATGTTGTTAAAACGTTCTTAGAACCCCGCGGACTTAAACTTTCCGAAGAGAAAACCCTTGTAACAAACATTTCTGAAGGATTTGATTTCCTAAGCTGGAACTTCAGGAAGTATCATGGAAAACTCCTGATAAAACCATCAAAAGACTCACAAAAGAGTGTTATCGATAAAATTAGTGAAATTATTCACAAAGCTAAAGCATGGGACCAGAATCGACTGATACAAATGCTCAACCCAATAATTCGGGGATGGGCACAATACCATGACACTGCTGTCTCCTCTGCTGTATTCAGTAAATTGGACGATATCGTCTACAATATGCTTGTGTCATGGGCAAAACGGCGACACCCAGACAAAGGAGTCTTCTGGACATTGACGAAATACTGGCATAAAGTTGGTGATAGAAACCACGTATTCTGTACAGAGTCACATACTCTGGAGAGATTTTCCAATACCAAAATCGTAAGGCATAGACATGCCAAACTCGATAAAAATCCTTACACGGATAAGGAATATTTCGAGCATTGGAAGGTAATGGAATATCATCGGAAAAACCGCATCCGTAATCCAAACTCTGTTTAAACTGACACCCGAAAGGGTAGTAATGGCTTGAGCCGGATGACGTGAAAGTGTCAAGTCCGGTTCTTAGAAGACGGGGTGGGAGCAATCCCACCTTGTTATTCGAC
>JBAXMF010000522.1:0-2153 GCA_037134435.1 Methanomicrobiales archaeon
TATATCTTCACCCTGAATGCCGACCTTTCGGCCCGGGTGTATATCGGCGGAAAAAAACCCGATACATATCTATACTGCACCCGGGATCTACACGGTATCGTTAAATGCTACTAATACAGGAGGTAGCAATACCAAAACGCAAACCGGGTATATTACGGTCACCGGACAACAGGGTTTCACCGCAGAAGCCTGGGTAAGATGGAATATCGTTCCGAGTCCACCAGCAGACGATACACACAAATGGGCAACAATCGTCGTGGATGGAACAACTGATAATAACCGCCGGTACCAACTTGAACACGATCAGAATAATACTAAATTCGAGTTTGCCATCGCAACTACAACCATGACCGGTGCCGGGGTATACGTGTGGTCAACCACAACTCCCGTGGTGGGAACATGGTACTATGTAACGGGTGTCTACAACCAGACACCAGGGATATTTGAAATATATGTCGACGGTGCACGGCAGAAATATAGTAATGTTGACAGTACTGGCCTTCGATCGTCACCTAATTCTTACCAGGTCGGAGGGCCAGCGGGGATCCAGTGGCCGGGACCCACAACTATGAACCGGAAATTCGACGGGGATATCTGGGGACTCAATACCTATGAAAGGGCATTGAGTCCGGCCGAGATTCAGGCCCATGCCACAGGACCTCGCCCCCCATAAGACGAGGTCAAAATTTTCCACCAGTCAATCGGGGATTCGTTCAGAAAATCTTGGTGAAAAAAGGCAGCATAACGTTATCGCAACCGTAGAGAGTAAGGACGAGAAAAACATCTGGGAATAATAAAAATCCGAGTGGGGTCCCACCTGACCCAATCATCCTACTTCCACATAGTCCCATTAATTTATCTCTCTCTAGCCGACAATACTTCTAATCACACCTCATGAAAAACGATCAGGCAATCAACGAAATCATCGCATCGGTCCTTATCATCATCCTGGTGATCGCAGCGGCCGCTGTAGTCGCCTCACTGTTCATGGGCCTGATTGACCTGACTCCAAAATCCGCATTTATCGCCCCTGATATCACCAACCAGGCCATCAGCGGCAAAAATGTTATAAAATTGTATAACAAGGGCGGCGATACCGCAACCCTGAACATGAGCGGCCAGGGGCAATATACAATGGGCGTGTATATCGATTCGTCCACAGGGAGCTCCCGGGCAATTCCGCTCTCGCAGACGTTACCGTTTCGTCCGGGTGACTCACTCTATATATTCAAAACTAACATCGGCTTCTATGTTACCAACAACCTTTCAGACTTATTATCGCCTGCCGTAGGACAATTCCCTTCGGGTGCGGTTACCATACGGCTGGTTGATGAGAACTCGCACCTTCTCATCGCCAAATGGAATACATCTATTGGAGGGGTCCAACCAACGCCACTCCCTATTGCTGATTTTTCCGGGTCCCCCCTTGTTGGGAATGTACCGCTTACGATTCAGTTCAATGATACCTCAACCGGTGCCCCAACCGCATGGGGTTGGAATTTCGGAGATGGCGGGACCTCTTCAGAAAAGGACCCGAAACATCCCTATGCATCCATCGGTACCTACACCGTATCGTTAAAAGTTTCCAATACGGGTGGCAATGACACCAAAACGAAGGCCGGATTTGTTATTGTAACAGCACCAGTAAAAGCGGCATTCACCTTTACTCCATCGCAAGGGGATATCCCGTTCACCGTGCAATTTTCGGACCACTCGACTGGACCGGTAACCTCATGGTCATGGGTGTTTTACGATGAAGGAACATCGACCGAGCAAAATCCGTCGTTCACTTTCAAAAAGATTGGATGGAAGATCGTTACTCTCACTGTTACGAATTCTTCAGGTGGTAGCAATTCCTATACCACCGATACAGGACATTCCCCTAAGGCTACCGCAGATGGTCCCGTGAAAGCAGGGTTCACTGCTATCCCAACATCGGGCAAAAAGCCGCTTACCGTGCAATTCACGGACGAATCGACCGGACCGGTGAACTGGTGGCGGTGGCAGTTTGGAAGTGGTTCGAACAATACTGAACAGAACCCTCAAAAAATCTATCAAAATGCTGGAATATACACGGTCACCCTGACCGTAAGAAATTCGACAGGGAGCGATACGTTTACACGGACAAATTACATCACGGTGACAGCGTAGAC
>JBAXMF010000523.1:0-2147 GCA_037134435.1 Methanomicrobiales archaeon
CAGGTGAAGATGATCGCACCTGCTCACGGTCAGATCTGGACCGATCCGATGAAAGTAATTGGTGCCTACGTAGGCTGGGCATCCGGCTCGTCGCGTAAAAACAAGGTCACAATTATCTATGATACCATGCACGGGTCAACGCAGCAGCTTGCCCACGGTCTCGCCGAAGGGGTTATCGCGGGGGGATGCGATGTGAAGATGTTCAACCTCCATAACGATGAGCGGTCCGAGATCGTCAAGCACATTCTTGATTCGAAGGCGATCATGGTCGGCGTCCCGACTATCAACGATATGCCTTACCCGAGCATCGGGGACATCCTGTACTATCTGCGGGGCCTGCATTTCAACCGGACCGGCGAGCGGTTTGCCCTCACCTTCGGGTCTATGGGCGGTAAGGGCGGTGCCGTGAAAATGGTAGCCGAAGAACTGAAGACCGCGGGGTTCACGGTCGTCGGTTCGCAGGAAGTCCTGTACGTGCCGGACGAATCCGAACTTGAGACTGCGTTTGAAGCCGGGAAAGCCATGGCTAAACGCATTACCGGATAATCATTATCTTTTTTTTGGGTCATTCATCTCCACACTCCACTCCGTTCCGTCCGGTGCTCTTCAATCCCGCCCATGTAACCGATGCTACCTATTCCGGTGCGATGATTTCGCTAGGAATTGATACCAGAGGAGCTTTGAGAAAAAATATGGCAACCCTCTTATGCCCGGCAAGCCTAAAGGGGAAGTATGGAACCGGACCAGGCAGGAACTTACCAGAAAAGTTTCACGCTCCTTATCATTTCAATATCTCTCGCCACATTTATGTCGGCACTGGATGGAACAATTGTCAATATCGCACTCCCTACGATATCTGACGCATTCAACGTCTCCACCAGCACGGTGAGCTGGGTATCGACGATTTACCTGCTGGTAATGGCCGGGTGCGTCCTGATCTTCGGCAAAATTTCTGACACGATTGGGTTTAAAAAAGTGTTCCTGTCAGGTTTCCTAATCTTCACCATTGGATCATTTGCCAGCGGGTTCCTCCCGGATTTCATCCATTCCTTCCCGGTCCTTATCGGTTCACGTGCATTCCAGGCGGTAGGGGGTGCGATGATCACCGCGATCGGACCCGCGATGGTCACGGCATACATCCCGATGAAGCAGAAGGGAAAAGCCATGGGTATCGTGCTTACCTTTGCCGCACTTGGGACGGCAATCGGACCGACGATCGGCGGAATACTCACGCAGTTCCTCTCCTGGAACTGGATATTTTTCATCAATGTCCCGGTCGGTATTTGTGCGATTCTCCTTGGTGCAAAGGTGATCCCGGCGATGAAAGCACAGGAGCGGACAGGTGGGTTCGACCGGGCCGGTGCAGTCCTGATATTTACCGGCCTTGCCTCCCTGCTCTTCGCGCTTTCAGAAGGGCAAACCCTTGGATGGACAGACCCGGTAATCCTTGGTTCCCTGCTCCTTGCCCTCCTCCTGCTCGGCGGCTTTGTTTGGTGCGAACTTCGGGTACCCGACCCGCTTCTCGAGTTACGCCTGTTCAAACGAAAGAATTTCCTCATGACCAATACGATACTTGTCCTGCTGTTCTTCAGCTTTGCCGGAATCAGTTACCTGCTCCCCTTCTATCTCCAGTATGTGCGGGGGTATACCCCCTCGGTTTCCGGGCTCATACTAACGGCACTCTCGGTTGCCATGATGGGAGGTGGAATCCTGGCAGGTATGCTCTATAACCGGGCCGGGGGCAGGTTGCTCAGCATCGTTGCCGGAATTTCAGTTGTTGCCGGGTATTTCCTGATGACCCGTATCCGGCCGGATACGACCACCGGGTTTGTCGTTCTGTGCCTGCTCCTGATTGGCTTCGGGTTAGGCCTGATGCTGACACCGGCATCAAACATGATCATGAACTCGGTTTCCAAGAAATACCAGGGGATGGTCTCAAGCCTTACCAGCCTTGAGCGGTTTGCGCCCATGACAATCGGGATCGCCATTTTCAACATCATATTTATCAGTGGGATTAACGCCATTGCCAAGTTCAACCGGATAACAACGGAGCCCCCGGTAAAAATCAGGATAGAAGTACTCACGGCGGGCTTCGACCTGGCGTTCTTGTTTGCTTTTATTGTTGGCATCATTATCCTCATCCTTGC
>JBAXMF010000524.1:0-2146 GCA_037134435.1 Methanomicrobiales archaeon
TTGTCGCTTCTTTTTCAAGTATCGAATATCCCGATATGGTGAACGTTTGTTTTTCTATAACCGTTTTATAGCAATTAAATATTTATAAAATTCTCTATAACAACAATATAGTCATATTACTGTTGTTCGGATGTGACCCTTCAGCTGAGCATTTACACCCTATGGAGGGTGCTGTGGCGGTCCTTGGACGGGCCCCCCTTGAAGTCTAATATAGGCTCGACCATTCTGATTCTCAATAATTTTAACGGCTGCAGAACCATTGAAAGTATGTGTCGTTGCATGGAAAATTGATAACACAAGGTCTTGGAGAGTCTGATCGTTTTCTAGATCCTCAATCACTAACCCAATTGCACGTGCTTCGTTCCGATCGATGTGATGGCCATGGCTCTTAAAAGTGGTATGATCTGCGAGCTTCTCAGCGATTGCAGCTGCAATTGTATTTGCGTCTTTTTTTCCATGGAACATAAACCTGGCGAGCCAGTCAGAAACATATTTCTGTGAGAGATCAATTGCATCTTGGGACTGAATAAGAAGTGCCGGACCATATTGATCTAAAATGGGCATCCACGCGCCCATATTATCTGGATTCTTGCAGTCTTCACGGCCCATTTCAAATTGATCGAGTATGGCCTGGGCGGGAACCGCCATAACTCCTAATTTTGTCTGAAGAATAAACTGGGGGTCAATTGGCCCGATAAATGAATGTCGGGCCATAACAATCCTGTTAGACGCACAGGAAATCATTGTGGCTGCTGACATCGCTGTATGGGGGATTATGACCCGAATATCATCAAATTTAGATCTGAGATAAGACACAATTGCGGCGGCAGCCTCTGGAGATCCACCGGGGCTGTGAATTATCAGGTCCAGGGGGCCACTCTGTAAGCCGTGAATGACCTCCATTAACCCCTGTATATCTTCATCGCTTATAGAGATTACAGTAGGATCGACCCCGGGTTTCGTCCAATTTGCCGCATATAAAATACAGTTCCGTTTCGTATAGGCAGAAAGTAATACTAAATATTTCCTGCGGACACTATCAAATGGGGGCTGATTTATCTGCTGATATACTTGATCAAGCTCTTGGGCAATCTCACTCCACGTAGGCATAGTATTCCATCACATGGAATTGCTGCTAACTGTTGTCTTTACTGGACGGGCCTGCCTTTCAACATAAACCCGGCTCTGTTCGATGACTTCCTCGTACCGACCATATGCCCGCATCAATTCGGTGATTCCGGGTTGAGACTGTGCCTTTTTTATGAGGATATCCAATTCTTCCGAAAGATTCTCCGTTGCCATTCTTGCCTCTCCACACACTACAGTTAATACCAATTAATTCGCTAAAAAGATTTTGAAATTATTAATAAAATTCATCCTACGGGTTTATTTATATTTATGGTTTAATATTCTTCCTTTGGATCACATATATAATTGAGGTTTTTTGAAGAAAACTATTTACTTCATTCAATTACGCGGCCATTACAATTTTCCGATAATTCTCTTCTGGGATCACCATATGGCTTCCTTAATTTATCCTGTTACCAATATCGGTTATATCGACAAACAGAAAATAAGATCGATCCCAAAAAAATTCGTTCGCATAAATATGTCCATTTAATTTGAAGAATAAATTCATTCGACATCTCGTAGCCAATGTGGACATAATGTGGGCATATGTGGACAATGGTATCAGACGACCTTTATGGACTGGATTTGAGAATAGTATTTTGAAAGTTTTCAATTCATTTCTCCTACTCCCTGCCCTACCAAGCCTAAATGGCAGGACCACACCCCCGGTGCCTCCTGTCCGCAACCGTTCGGATTCTCGTAAGAATTTCGCCCGTCGAAATCATACAGCAAGTGGTAAGCGGATCATTGAAGATCGGACATGGTAAATATCAGTTATGGCACGGCCGGGCCAGATATGCATTCATGCAAGGCAAGAGAAATTATTCTTCAACAACCCAAAAACAACACTGCTATTCTTATCCTGGTCAATATGGTAGTGTCCCTACTGGGATAAGACCGGGCAGACAGGTGGCGGTAACTCGCCACCAATCATTTCAAAAGCCACACAATTAATCTCCCGATTTCCTTTGCAATCGCTCACCTGATGCAACTTAAAAATAATTAATCTTAATTT
>JBAXMF010000525.1:0-2144 GCA_037134435.1 Methanomicrobiales archaeon
CTGAGTGGCGGTTACCAGGACGGGTACATTCTCACCGGTCCTTCGCAGTATGAGAACTCGCAGGTGCTGAACAATTCAGACATCGTTCATTTCGACACGGTTAGCCAGGTTCAGTCCACCAGCCCCGGCATTTACGAAGAGAGCATGATGCTGCACTCTTGCGGGGCTGCTGCTTCAGGTGTGACGTGTGGGGTTGATTCGCTCGATGCAGAGGGGGCGAACTTTACCGCGACGCCGTATTGTGAGACGGTTGTTGTACACTCTTTGTTTATGGCGGACGACCTGGCGTATCGCTCGGTTGGGTCTGTAGATCAGGCGGATTTAGAGATGCCGGATGCGTTTGCGTTTACGGCTATTGGGTCGGGATCGGGTACCGGATCGATGAGCTTTGGTTCGAGGAGTCTGGCGGGGATTGGTACGACTACTGAGATCGGTTATGTGAACTCCATCAGTAAGGACCTCATAGCCAACGGTCGGTTCAACATCGGTGAGGACATGCGGTGGACGTCGTTTGCGAAGACGTTTGATGTGGTGGGGTAGGGTGGGGGATCCCTTTTTTTTGAAGTTATGATTCCGAATGCTTCCGAGATTCGACCTTGTATGATAACGGCGGCAAACCGTTTTCCCTGATGCCATACGATGCACGGACACGAATGAAAAACAAGCACGTCTTCCATAGTTTTGCCTTCCGTATTGAGTGACTCCACAAACGAAAGGTGAAGGGATGAAGGGCAAAAAAACGGGGGATAATAATAATAATAATAATAATTTATCAGGTTATTCTCTTTCTGATGTTAGGTTAGTTTCAAGAATGAGATAGGAATCAGAGATCGTTGTGTTCTCGATCTTTTCTATTTCGTCGATAAGTGCTTTTACTTCATCATGGGTCATGCAGCCGGAAACCCATAATGAACGTAGGATGGCATGGATCGAAAGTGTTGCAACATCACAATTTCTGGCAAATTTCAATGCGCTCGCATCCATTGATGAAAAAATCCCATTGCGTTTCCGGCAGATGCAAAGGGCTTCAAGTTCACCCTTTCCCAAGGTCTTTTTTGTATTCAACAGATGGTGGTAATCAGAGATTTCATCGCTTGTGGGAGAGATTATCGTAATATGTTCAAATATCTGACGCGGGAAAGAATATCCATACTCCTCCGATACGACTAGTTCTTCATAGATGGCAGGGCATATCGCAAGCTCGTAACGGGATAATAATTCTTTTAAGAGGACAATCTTCTGGATTTTTGCAAATATGCTGGCGATGTCAGTATCAAGGATAATTATTTCAGCCAACGATTAGATTCACCTCTTTTGCCAGTTCTGAATTGGATGGTGCGTGTATGATTCTTTTTATTCCCCGCTGGGCTATCACATTCTTAAATCCCTCCTGGCAGAGGCCAGCAATTTCAGCAGCTCGTGCAAGGGATACCCTCTCATGGCGATACATCTCGATTGCCATGTCAATTTTTATGCCTGGGCGGACCTCCAGGAGAGTCCGGAATGCGTCTTCCAGCAATGTTTCCCGATCCTTGTAATATCCTGCCCTGATCAGGCTGTTAATCCCTTCTTTCAGGATATTTGTTTTCATTTGTACCTCCAGAGGATTACGATGCTTTGTCTGATTCTATTGTGATCTACTTTGTATCACGGGTCATAAATATCTGCTCTCTCAAGAGAGGTGGGTTTACTAACCTTTATTCCGGTTACCTTGTTAATAGTCTTTTTTCCCAGTAATCTGGTTACGAACAAAGGATACTTTTTAAAGAATTACTTACGGGGGTTCAAACCCAAAAACCATGCAGGTAATGCTAAAAAGATAACCCAGTCCTCTATGATACGATTAACACCCGGAACTCTCCAGTCCTGAGGGAATACAACCCTTCCCCTTTGCCCCTTAATCTCCCTAATTAAAGGGACCTGAAAAATAGAAATGATCATGTACTGTTGACAACAATGAGATCCTTCTGGATGGAAGAATTACTCAGTATTGTACCAGTATTCCCATCACTTTTCCTCACCGATAACGTGACGGTATAGGTACCAGGATAGCGGTAGGTATGCACCGGGTTCGGTTCTAATGTATTGGTCCCGTCACCGAAATCATACATATAAAATGTCGGGTTCCCAGTTGACTGATCGGC
>JBAXMF010000526.1:0-2142 GCA_037134435.1 Methanomicrobiales archaeon
GTACGGACCTCTTACCACCCTGACATTGACTACGGGAAAAGGGGTCCATGAATTTGTTCTCGACGATACCGGGGAGTTTTTTTTAAAGCACAAGAATATCAGAATACCGGAAGGGAGAATTTACGCACCCGGCGCCCTGAGGAAGGATTACCGCCCGGCCCATGCACGGTGGATTGAGAGCCTCGAACTTGCCGGGTATAAACTCCGGTTCAGTGGCTGTTTTGTCGCAGATTTTCACCAGATCCTTCATAAGGGCGGTGTATTCTGCTATCCTGGGTTTAAGGGTAAGGAAAAAGGAAAATTACGATTACTCTTTGAAGCGAACCCAGTAGGAATGATCATCCATGAGGCCGGCGGGGCAATCAGCAACGGGAGGACCGATATCCGGGATATCATGCCGGGGTCTATCGATGAGCTCACGCCCATCTACGTGGGGGGCAGGACAGAGATCGCGATGATTGAAAAGTTTATGGCTGAAGAGTGAGTACACTGGAGCAGAGCATTATTATGAAACAGAACGGATATGGTCCAATTTCGGGTTCAGCAATTTTTGATGGAATTTCAGGCCAGAAAAAAATTATAATGGCCGCGAATACCAGGATCACGACGGTCGCAAAGGGAATTTTCAGGGCCGCGAAAGATACAGATTCCGCAGTATTTATAGAACTTGCACGTTCCGAATGTGACCTGAAAGGGGGATATACGGGGTTAACACCGAAGGATTTCGCAGAAAAAATCAACGAAGCTGCGAAGGATGTACAGTTTGATGCCTGGGCCCTTCACGCAGATCATATCACGATAAAGAAGGGAGACCCCACAGAAATCGAGCAGACCAGGCAGTTGATCGATGCCCAGGTCGCCGCCGGGTATACCTCGTTTGCCATTGACGCCTCACACCTCTTCAATTTTGAAGGGAAAAATGTCAGGGAAGAACTGGAACAGAATATCCAGGTCACAACAGGGCTGGCGCACTATATTAAGAGCCAGATGAAAGGAAAGGATTTCGGCCTGGAAGTGGAAGTAGGGGAGATTGGCAGGAAAGACAGGGAGGGCCTGATCCTGACTACGCCCGGGGAAGCAGTTGAATTCATCAGTGCCCTGAATGCGACCGGGGTATTTCCCCACGTGCTTGCGATTGCCAACGGGAGCACGCATGGTCATATTTACGATGATGCAGGGAACGTAGTCGAACAGCTGTCAATCGATATCCCCCAGACAAAGGCAGTCGCAAAAGCCCTGCGGGACAATAACTTACATGCCGGCATCGCCCAGCATGGCATTACCGGTACCCCCCGGGAACTCATCAACCAGCATTTCCCAAAAGGCGATATTATCAAGGGAAATGTCGGGACCTTCTGGCAGGACGTCGTATTCAACACCTTAAAAGTGTATGAACCCGCCCTCTACAACGACATCCAGGCGTGGACGCTTGAGACATACCGTGCCGCAAACCCCGGTAAAAAAGACCGGCAGATTGTTGATGGCAACTGCAAATTTGCAATTAAGGAATTTTTCCGGGAACTTTACGCAGTTGATGGGGATACAGAACAGGCAATCCAGGCCATGGCATATGCTGAAAGCCTTGTATTTTTCAGGGCGTTCAGCTCGTACGGGTCCGCTTCCCTTGTCCGGAATGCCATTCTGAAAAACAATACGAAGTAATTTTTTCCTGTTACGAAGGAACGTAGAATTTACCGTGATATGATGCCGAAAACAACTATTTCTGTGATGAAGGCGGATGTGGGGAGTTTTCCCGGGCACTCCCGCACCCACCCGAAGCTCCTGGAGAAAGCGGCCAGGCTGCTCCGGGACCAGGAAGGCAAACTGCTGATCGACTCGTTTGTCACGCACTGCGGAGATGACATTGAGCTGATCATGACGCACACCCATGGTGTGGACAACGAAAAAGTCCACAAACTTGCCTGGGACGTGTTCATGGAGTGCACAGCAGTTGCAAAAAGCATGAAACTCTATGGTGCGGGGCAGGACATGCTTGCAGACGCCTTTTCAGGTAACGTTAAGGGGATGGGGGCCGGTGTTGCCGAGATGGAGTTTGAGGAGCGGTCCTGACGACCGGCTATGGATCTTATCATCAACCATGTGCTTCAGTCTCTGGTAGAAGATCGGACCCATAAAGATACT
>JBAXMF010000527.1:0-2141 GCA_037134435.1 Methanomicrobiales archaeon
CATCCAACGTGGCGGCACTCAGGCCGGGGAGCACCATGTTCCTCCTCACCGCGGATGACCGCACCATTGAGCAGAGGATCGCACGAACAAAGCGTCCTTCTCTTACAAGGCTTCCGCTCAGGGAGGAGATCCGCGAGCTCCAGGCCACCAGGAGACCGTTTTACATCGCGGCAGCAGATTTTTGCATCGATACCACGCATAAAGAAGCAAATGAAACGGCCATGGTCGTACGTAATGTTCTGGCAGAGGGGACTTCGACCCATAAGGATGCAACGGGGTTCCTGTCGTTTGTGAGGAAAACTTCAATTGCACAGGATGAAGCCGATGCACTTGAATGGGCTATTGCCTCTCCCGGAAGGGACCCCCTTACCAGGGTCTATGCTGTTGCAGGAAACCCGTGTAACCATAGTCTTTCCCCTATATTGTTCAATCGTCTCTTCGCAAATTACCGGATAAACTGCCATTACACAAGGTTGTGCTGGCCAGATTTCGGTGAAATCATCCGGGAGTCGAAAAAAATAGGCATCCGCGGGCTTTCCGTTACCATCCCTTTTAAAACTGAGGCGCTAACCTGCACGGATGAAGCGGATGAACATGCAACGGCAATCGGTGCGTGCAATACGCTCGTGATGTGTGACAATACTACGTCAGGGTTCAATACCGACTGGACTGGGATACGGGACCCACTTAGTCACCTGAAAGGGTCACGGGCAGTTGTGATCGGGGCCGGGGGAGCAGCCGCTGCAGCGGTGTACGCAGTACAGTCCCTTGACATGGATGTCACAGTCCTTGCCCGGTCACCCCAGAATGCAGCGGGATTATCAGAAAGGTTTTCTGTTCCGGTTAAACCCATGTCCGGATTTTCAGAAGCGAAGCCTGATGTAGTCATCAATGCAACTCCCGTTGGAATGGGGTCTGACTCGCGGTCACCCGTTGATGTATCCATGTTGAAACGTGGTATGACCGTTTTTGACCTTGTCTATACCCCGGCAGACACACCACTTCTTATCGCAGCCCGGAATGCCGGCTGTATCACGATCCCCGGGACCGAAATGTTTGTCCGCCAGGCCTGTGCCCAGTTCCGCTGTTTCACCGGTATTGAAGTGCCCCCTGCGATTGTACGGGGGTATGTCATATGAACGGAATAGATTGGTTATTTTTCTGTGCCGGACCCATCAGTCCGGGAAGGAGGTGCTCCCGATGAATACCTTTGGTAATAATTTCCGCTGCACGACATTCGGGGAAAGCCACGGGAAAGCGCTCGGTGTTGTGGTTGACGGGTGCCCTGCGGGTATTCCACTAACAGAATCTGATATTCAGCCACTCCTTGACAGGCGACGTCCCGGCCAGTCAGACCTGACATCGCAGAGAAAGGAAGAAGACCGCGTTGAGATACTTTCAGGGATATTCGAGGGAAAAACTACTGGCACACCGATCGCGCTTCTCATCCGGAATAAGGATATGAAAACTGAAGATTATCTCTCCCTGAAGGATGTATTCAGGCCCGGGCATGCGGATTATACCTACCAGGTAAAATATGGCGTCCGGGATTTCCGGGGTGGGGGGCGAAGTTCCGGGAGAGAGACGATATCCCGCGTTGCGGCGGGTGCCGTCGCGATGAAGGTGCTTGGCTATACGGGGATATCAATATCCGGGCTGGTCATTGAAGTCCATGGAAAAACTCTTCCGGCTGAAATGGAAGCGGAGATCAGGGCGGCCAGGGATGCGGGAAATTCAGTTGGGGGGATAGTCGAAGTCATCGCGAAAGGCACACCCCCGGGTATCGGGGATCCGGTATCCGGGAAACTTGATGCTGCCATTGCCCATGCGATGATGGGGATTGGATCAGTGAAAGGGGTGGAGATTGGTGAAGGGTTCCATGCTGCGGCATTGTTCGGGAATGAAAACAACGACGAAATGGTCCCGGAAGGGTTTTTAACCAACCATGCAGGTGGTATTCTAGGGGGTATCAGCACGGGTGCAGATATTATCGTCCGCATCGCGGTAAAACCGACACCGTCTATTTCAAGGGAACAACAGACCGTGACAGTCAACGGTACACCTGCAACGATCTCCGTCACAGGGAGGCATGATCCCTGTATCGCCCTACGTATTGTCCCGGTTGCAGAAGCGATGATCGC
>JBAXMF010000528.1:0-2139 GCA_037134435.1 Methanomicrobiales archaeon
CTGCTCCCTTGACTGTCCGGCCCCGGTTGCAGTAACGACCCCGTTTATCATGATCCCCGGCGGGATATTCCCGGGGACAATGCACTGGTAGACTGAAGTCTTTGGGAACGGGGGTTGTTCGTCACCAATGTCGTATGTCTGGGAAAAAATGAGCGCACTTGCGGTTAATGTGAAGTGGATCGGCTCCATCTGCCCTTCCCCTCCATCTATTCGGAGGGTATAGGTGATTGTTTCACCAGGTTTTCCGCTGGCCGATGCCGGACTCACCGAGAGGAAAAATGGTTCCGGGGCGATGGGACCAGATGAATCCCCGGATGCAAACATCACCGGGAGAACGGTAACAATCGGCTGTGCGGATGTAACTGGGGACAATGTAGGGTTCTGTACAGATGTTATCGTTCGGGCAGGGGTACTGACCGGGATCGCGGCGGAAGTTAGTACCGGAACTGCCTTATTTGCGTTACCGGTCGTAATAAAATCCTGCGGCTGTGTCGTTACAGGATTTACTGGTATTCCTGCTGCAGAGGAGTTGGATTTCCCAGGTCCGGGGCTACCGGAGTATGTCATAACTGCAAATACAATAAGCCCAGCCATGAGTATGCCTGCAAAAATTAGCACGATAAGGAATTTTTTATCCTTGTGATCAACTGGTGCCGCCATACAATCGTTCTTCCCTTGGATTTTCTGGTACTAAGTGGACCGGTAAATAAAAAACAGTTGCCGGTCTTCGCATAAAGCGATGGAAAACTATTGTGAAAAAGCAATTACGGGTATTTTAGTTATGCAGCCTGACGGTATCATTAATGACGGTAACAAATCCCTCCCTGGCGAGTGCCAGCAGGATGTCCACGGTCCGTTCAGGCTTTTCACCGATACAGCTAACAAGGTCATTTTGAATAATTGCGCCTTCCCGTAACAGCAGTTCAAGGATCCGCCCCCGTAATTGGCGGTCAGATCCTTCAAATGCCGGCTGCCGGTGGTAATGAGTACTCCTGCGGTTCGGGTTCGGGATACGCCGCCCGAGTACTGCGCCATAATCCATTAATGCGTAATACCACTCACGCGGGTGTTCGCAGTCGAGCGTTCTTGCAACCAGGGGCCGGATTTCGCGGTCTGAAACAGGGGCCTGGTCACAAAAAAAGCAGTGAATGAACACTCTCCTGATATTGGTCTCAATAAAAACCGTTGGGCAATTATACGCAAACGCCGCAATTGAACCGGCAGTTGCCTTTCCAATACCGGGAAACCCGGAAAGAACTGCCTCGTCATCAGGGATCACCCCCGAAAACTTTGATACGACCAGTACTGCAATCTCCCGGAGAGCAATCGCCCTCCGGTTATACCCCATCCCTTTCCAGATACCGAGGACTTCAGATAGCGAAGCCTCAGCGAGCGAGTGTACATCCGGAAATACAGAGATAAACTGTGGATATTTTATTGTCACCCGCGGAACCTGTGTCTGCTGGAGCATCACTTCAGATACAAGGATATGGTATGGATCGGTTGTTTTTCGCCACAGGAGATCATGCCGGCCGTTTCTATGGTAGAAGTCCAGGACCTTTTCCTTAAAGCGGGAACTATCCCGTTCGTCCGGCAGGTTGTTTCTCTTATCAGTTCCTGGCATAGCGGTCCCTTTTATCACAGTTGCTGAAGGTGAATACACCCGTCCCGGGTCCTTTCCAGGTCTAACAGAAAAACGGCATGAGTGGTCTAACAAAAAGGGTGAATCACGTCCGGGTATTACCCTCCGGCCGCCAGTTATCGAGTATTGTCAGGCTGTTATAGTCCACGTGCCCGCTTCGCACGGAAAACATCCGTTCAATGTACAGATGGTCCACCATGCCCGGGATAGAACCCGGCAGCCGGAACCACGAGCCTTCCGAATTCACAACACCTCCGATCTCGTACCTGCCGTCGCCGGTATCACGGATGATCACCACGGCAATATCCGGGTCATATAGGGGGGAGTCGGCCGGGGGCTGGATGATATCTCCCGGGATATAAATGCCCGGGACCCCGTCATCGACCTGCACCTGTCCGGATAATGGGTAATTGAATAACGGGGGCAGGTCTTTTTCACTGGCTCCGGGTGCCCTGTCCGGGAATGGACTACTCTGTACCACCGCAGACCCGATGCAG
>JBAXMF010000529.1:0-2136 GCA_037134435.1 Methanomicrobiales archaeon
CTGCTGCTCGGGCCATTTCTCATCGCATGCGGAATCTACCTGCTCGACATTATTTCCCTTCGGCAGCCTGCCCGGATCGTGCAGGATATCCTCTTTTTCTTCGGGGGTTACTGCAAGCCTCGCAGAGAGAGGTTATCCCGGCGCATTTCTGCTCGGGGTCATTTTTGCCATGAGTTTCTGTCCATTCAGTGTCGTCCTCTTCTTTGCCATGCTGATCCCGCTCGCTCTTGGTGCAGGCGACCCGGTGCTCATCCCGGCGGTGTTCGCCATCGCCACCGGTTTGCCGGTGATTGTGATCTCGTACCTCCTTGTTACAGGAGTAGGGAAGTGCAGTGGAATTGTCAAGAAAGTGGGAGAGATCGAACCCTGGATCCGGAGAGCAGTCGCAGCGGTGTTTATTGTGGTCGGGTTGTACTATATTGCCATCGTTTACGGAAGCGGGGTATGATAATGAAATTAAAAAAGAATTCATATCCCCTGATTGGAGTTATTTATTTGTGGTATAGCACGGAAACGTTTGAGGTCATACCATCCCTTTCCAAGGAATGCAAACCCGATCACAATGAATATACAGGTATGGGCACCATATACCCATGTCCCGCTACTGGAATTTCCTGAAAACAGTGAAAGCCAGAAAAACGGGCACACCAGTCCGAACAGTGCGAGTCCTGCGCCGACTTTCATCTGGCTTTCGATTTGCCGTTTATTCATTGGTATTTTCTTTCCCTGTATTTTTCCCGTGTCCAGTTCATTTCTCAACAGAAATCCGGTAAAATCCTATATAGACTATGCCGAAAACAACCACGATAAGGGAATGGACCGCGTTGAAAATGAGGTCATCCCCCCGGGTTCCTGACAACAACGAGAACCAGAATATTGGACAGAGTGCCCCGATGAGCATAAAAGGGGTTATGTAATCATTTTTTCCTGTTGAAAATGATTGACACGATACCTGCAATCGGGATAACCATCAACAGGACCATAAGGGAGATTGGCGCTTTTGTCGTGCTGATGGGTGAAGCTACGGTCATTTGCGGGGATGTAGTTGCAGTAGATGACGGGGGAAGTGTTGTTGCTTCGGTTGCTATGGTTGGTTGTGTGGTGGTAAGATTCCCTTTAATTGAACCTGATGCGAGATCAACTGCCCGCGTCCTGTTGGTCTGAACCGCGGTAAGGCCTGGATTTGCAGCAAGTGCATAGTCGTAGGACACAACGGCCTCATTATATTTCCCCACATTTAACTGGGCATCTCCCCGTTTTGCATAGGCCGCAGGATCTGACGGGTCGAGGTGAATTACCTGTGTGTACACGATAATAGCTTCTTCATCCCGTCCCATTGACGACAGGACATCGCCTTTTATCATCCAGGTTTTTGTGGTGAAGGGGTCACGGGTGAGGGAGCTGTTCAGAGCGATAAGTGAATTATTGAAATCTCCCTTTCTGAATAAATCGAGTCCTTTCGAGGCTAGTAGTACCGCATCGTCGGATGAACTCCCGCCTGCACCTACGCTTCCGGAACCTGAGTCACTGGTCACGGATGAGCTCGAGGTCTGACTGCCGGACTCGGAAGACGAGCTCCCCGAAGACGTACCTCCGCTAGAACTTCCTCCCGTCGGGGAATCTAATCCCGACCAAAAGCTTTCAGCGGCAGCCTGTCCTGCATCATCCCAACCTGAAGGTTGTGATGGAGCACTAAAATCAAACCCGCCGCATCCACAATCCTCACCTGCACAAACGCTGATGAGAGCGCTGCACAGTAATATCCCAAGCAACCCGCCGATTATTTTAAGCCGAATCATATCCTTCCTCCTTTAATTATTCGATATTTTCTAAGTTTCTCTACAATTGTTACGTATCAACAGAATTCGTACCAGTGTGGGACCAATAGTTTACCAATCTCTCCGCAGTCCTGCGATCCATTAATCATGACTACTTGTTGGTAATTTTACATCCTTTACATATAAAACTGCTCAATATACGCTGAACGAATAAGGGGTTGGCCTGCAAATTTTTGATTTTTCCCAATTTATTTTTTCCTAGTACCTGTGCACTGGCACGCACCCTGAGGGACTTTGATCCTGGAACTGCCCCATTTTCCAGGTTTATCGTCAGCGCAAACCAGATAACCTGGTATAA
>JBAXMF010000530.1:0-2130 GCA_037134435.1 Methanomicrobiales archaeon
ATATCCGGGATATCATACTCGCAACCCGCAGCCATAGTGATATCCATCTTGGTGCATCAAGCCGTGCATCACTCGCGTTTGTAAGGGGGGCAAAAGCTCTTGCTGCGTTGAACGGGAGGACCTTTGTGATTCCTGATGACATCAAGCGACTGGCCCCGATAATCCTCAACCACCGTTTTATCTTATCACGAGAGGCAAACATCGCGAATATTACCTCAATGCAGGTGATCAGGGAGATCCTTGACACCACCGGGGTGCCGTAGTGAATGGGGCCGACATACCTCATTAAAGGAATAATAATTGTAGGGGTTATCCTCTTATGGTTTGCATTTTTTTTCAATTCGGCTATCGCGATGGTCTCCGCACTTGCACTCCTTCTCGTTGTACTATGGCGGCTCTTTTCCTTCCAGCAGAATATGAAACAGGTCCTGGCGGGGATTGTATGCCACCGCGAGGTTCCGGTCCAATTTGTCAGGGTTGGCTCCTTAGTTGGTGTCAGGCTTTCAATCCGGATCTCCGTACCAGGTGGTTTCGAGGCAGCTCTACGGGAACATGTCTGTCCCGGGATAGTAGTTCAGAATGGAGACCTGGATTATTACATAAAAGGTGAGGGGACGGCGCAGGTTGAACTGGCGTATAGTGTCGTGCCCATGGTGCATGGGACATTTTCATTTCCCGGTATCTCGGTCCGGTTTACAGACCGATTCTTCTCCGATGAAATCGACCTCCAGAAAGACCCTTTCAACGGGCCCGTATTGAAGGTCTACCCCTATGGCAATTACGAGCTTGGTTTAGAGTCTCACGAGTACGGGGAGCAGGAGATCGAACGGATACGTTCGATATCTGGTGTGGAATTAAGCGGTTTTCGTGTATATGTCCAAGGAGATGATATGAAACATATCGACTGGAAGATGACCGCAAAATACGATAAACCCGTAGTCAGGGAATATACTGGTCTTGGGGGGACTACCCCGCTTATCATTCTCGATCTCCCCGAAAAGGTGGAAAACGCCATCCCCATCCATTTCCATGCCATGGTCAGTGCCGTATCCGGAGCAGCAGAAGAGTCGTGGAAAAAAAACAGAAAATCATCCCTCGTGCTTATATCAGGCCCGAATATCATAAAGACACCTGAACCGGGGGGTGGTATCGAGCAGTCGCTTGCCCTTCTCAATACCATGGCCCACCCGGTGAAAAGGCCCCAGACCTATTATCGTTTCCAGACGAAGGGGGTACTGCGCGTGATGAAGGGTGAAATTGATAAGGCAATGGGGATGACCCGAGACAATAATGATATCCAAGTGTACCTCGGAAAAATCGGTTCAATTGTCTCTATCTCCCAGAAAGACCTGTCAGGAGTCCCTCTGTTTCACGGTGAAATTTCGCGTATCCTCCGGATGTGGCCTCATAAACGGGTTGTTATTTTCAGCCTCTGCTCCGGTGATATGAGTCATATCAGGTACCTGATTGATCTGGTGCATAATGAACACGGTACGGTGCAGCTTCATGTGCCGGCGGACTCTGGTGTACAAGCTATGATGAGGATGTACCTGCAGTCCGGTGTGGATACGGTCAAGGTGTTTTCATGAAGATGAAGATGATCAGGGCCGGGATTATTATGCTCATCATTGCTGAGGCAGTCGTGACGGTGTTAGCAACTCAGGATGTCCTTGTGCTCTTTTCGCTAGGTCTGATGTTAGTAGTTGGGCTTTTAGTAAGAGAGTGTGAAGACTGGGGATTTTATACCTTCACTGCCGCGATTCCTCTGGTAGTAACAACGGGGGAATTGTACCTGCCTGCCGGTGGCATTCTGTTAATCACAACCCTCGTTCTCCTTTTCCTGGATTCATGCCAGTACTGGAAAAGGTATGAGCGTGTTGGAGCGGCCATTATCATGCTTTTGATTGTTTCAGCGTCGATTGTTACACCGTTTATCGCGGGGGTCACGGGCCTCGGGCTTATCCTGCTATGTATCGCCGTAGCCGGGTTAGCACTTGCTGTGTTCAGTAATCGGCTTCTAAAAAAAGATTACCTGGGTGATATGGGATGAAATGGCGAAATTTTGATATCCAGATTGTGAATGGTCTGTTGCTCATCAGTGCAGCAGCAGTACTTATCGGCATGTCTTTT
>JBAXMF010000531.1:0-2122 GCA_037134435.1 Methanomicrobiales archaeon
ACACTATTGGCATACGCGACCATCAACACCTCTCGGGTTGCCTGGTCCTGGACAACGACGGGGATAAGACCGTCCTGGTAACGTAATGGCAGTATAATTTTAGATACCTCCAAAGAAATTAAGGCATATGGAAAGGATATCCCCTATTAAAAGGCCAAACATTACTCCAGCTGTTATAGGGACAATAAATGGGACACCATATGATATCCAGACCTTTCCCGCCCGTTTATACAATGAAATTTCATGGGAATATTGTTCCGGGTGTAATCTGAGGTCTTTTGTATAAATGCGCTTCCCTCCTTTTACAAGTGATCCAAGGGCCTCCCCGAGTTTCAGAAATCTCCGATCGATAGTCCCATCCGTCTCCGTGATCTCTTCAATGATAAATCCAAATGAATTCTGCACCTTATCCCCATCGACAGGGTACCCGAGGAACCGGTAGAGTAATGGCGCCCTGTTTCCTCGGTAAATGTTCGTAACAAAGAGTGCGATGGGGGCAATGAGGTTGAATATCACCGCATTGACAAGGACCGTGAAAGGGAAAAATGCTAATGGTGGATAGCCTGCAAGTGGTGTGAAGGGAAAGATGGGGATTGTAAGTGAGATAAACATCAGTGCCCACGCATCAGCACCGCCAAAAAGATGAAGGACTGCAAACAAGTAAAAAATAAGGCAGAAAAATGCGATCATGCCCAGGTAAGCGTATGAAATCTGTGATGCAACTCGTATGGCATAGTAAAACCATGAGAATGAAACAAGAAGGAAATAGATTACTGGCCAGGTATCCACAAAAAAGTTCTCCTTATTACGATACTCGAGCACGGTCGCGCAGGAAAAAATAAGGGCTGCAGCCATGGACATTAAAAAAATGCTTGTCATTCCTATAATAAAAAAATATAACCCTGTGCAGACCTGGAGGGTAATTACCAGTACCGGCCATACCAGCTGTTTTGGGGAACTGATCTCGCGGTTATTGAAATATGCGAGTAACAGGGTGGCGCCGACAATTCCAACATATCCTGCAAGGAGCACAATTCCATTATTGAAAGAGAGAAATGCCAGTCCAGCCGCGGGGATGCCTATGAAAAGGAGCGGCACCCACGTAATAAACGGGACCCTCCGATCAATAATATCAAGATATGATGCATAACAGAGTGTTATCACCACGGCAATAACACCGATTACAAGAGGGACGATGATCATGGTGGTATGTGCATATCTGTATCAGGACTTTTTAATCATGGCGTTTTTTAGAGAATCACGGTCACGAGCATCTCCTTCCACCTGTGCATTTCATTGCAGGGTGTACACCGCAAGGCATTGACCTAAGCCTCATTTCCCTACCACTTTACAGTATGTAGGCTTCCTTGTTGCCAGGACGATGGGGGATAAATCCGTATAACATACTAATATAGTACGAAAAGACAGAAAGTATCCTACACAGGGAAACAGGTGACTTTGGGTATCGGCAGCCTATCTGGATTGTCCGAGGTTCCTTGTTTTCTGGAAAAATCCCTGGTTTATTCAGGGATTAAAAAAGGAGAAAAATCTGAAATGGAGATCAGCGAGTTTCTCAACGAGCAGGTGAACGCGACCACATTAGAATACTCTTTGAAATTAAACGATCTTAAAAAATTTGCAGACGACGGACGAAAAAGTGGGATTGGAGTTGCCGATATCGGGATCGGTAAGATATATTTACTGTTTAAGAAAGGTGAACCAGAAGGTGCAGTAGAGATAGAAAAAAATGGGATCATTCTGGGTGATAAGGCCATATACCTTCTGAAAGGAAGTGAGATGTTCTCGTTTCACCCGGTTGAGCACGATTTAATCGAAAGTTACATTCTCTTGTGCCGTATCTTTGATCGGAGCCACTTAACCAGTAATATGTCGATGGCAATGCCAACCATTGAAAGAAGAAATGAAGGAACTGGTTCATTTACGGTAAAAATTGTAAAAGGCCAGGTACCCCAGTCAGGTATTCATGTATCGATCCGAAAGCAGGGGAGGGTCATCGGAAGCGATGTCACTACACCTGAAGGGAAGGCATATTTCAAGGTGCTGTTCGGTGAGTATGATTGCGTGGTAATGGATCGCGACAGAAAAATCCGGATATTTCCCG
>JBAXMF010000532.1:0-2119 GCA_037134435.1 Methanomicrobiales archaeon
TTGCAGTCAGTCTTCAAACACGTCCTCCATTATCAGCACGTCAAGTATTCAACCAGGTCAAGGAATTTTTATCAATGAATGATGTCGTAATCTCTCCGAAGGACATCAAACGTGCACGGTATAAGTTACCAAAAGGGGGAGTAGCAACACAAGAAAAAGATATGGATCTCGAAACGATTCGGTCTCTCCTCGCGCACTTGGACGTGAAAGGAAAAGCAATCATTTTAACTCTTGCATCCAGCGGGATGAGAATCGGCGAACTTCTTACAGTTATACTAAAGGATATTAATCTTGAATCAAAACCAGCAAAAATTAGCATACGCGGAAAAAATACCAAAACTGGATATCAACGAATTACATTCGTCAGCCTCGAAGCTTCGCAAGCTATCGGAGAATGGTTGAAAGTACGTGAAAAATACCTTAAAGCATCATTAGAGAAAGGATTGCACTTGAAAGGACGAACAGCGGCTAAACCGTCTGAAGATGATCGTTTGTTCCCCGTCAGTGACAATATCGTAAACCAACTTTTCGAACAGGCCGTCAAGAGTGCGGGGTTATTCGAGCAGGACGAAACCACTAACCGCACGACCTTGCATATTCATCAACTTAGAAAATTTTTCTTATCGCAAATATCTCTAAAGGCACCGAAAGAAATTGCCGAGACCCTTGCCGGTCATCAGGGTTACCTGACGGGCTCGTATCGCCGGTATACTGAAGCACAACTCGCTGAGAAATATCTTGAAGCTGAATATCTCGTGACCATCCAGATACCGACTGAAATAAAGGAAATCCAGAACGAATTCCGCGAGAAAATGCAGAACCAGACTGAGATTGTTGAGAGATTGGTTGCAAAAAATATGCGGCTCGAAGATGAAATTAACCGTATTAGTGAAATCATTGTCAAGCAGAACAGAGATTACAATAAGATGGTTAATATATGGGCTGATATGGCCGAGCCAAGCGCACGCCGCCAGAATGATCAAGAAGCTCTCAAAATCATTGAAAATGCACGTCGTGATTATGAGGTTAAGGAATAATTCTGTATAGATCGATGATGTTCAAAATTACTTTAGTTGGGTTCAGTAGAGACGTTTTTCTCTCTTTTTCGTTGTTCCGCTTTCCTGCATCGGTATCTTCCACAGGTTCTGGCTTTACCGTGATATTCCTCATGACAGATGGGACAACCTCTTGATTCATTTACAATTGAAGTTATCGACTGCTTTTTCTCTTGGTAATCGCTCGTCCTGCGACGTTCATCATATGCATTGTCCTTACACTCATCGCAGCAATACCGTTTCGTTTTGGTAAAAGAATAAAATGTTTTTTGACAGAAATCACATTGTTTTTCAGAGAGCAAGTGTTTGATTTCGATATCAACTTTTAAATTTTTATTATCTTTGGGTAATATTTTTTCCAGACCCTGTACTCGAAGATAGAAATCTGGCACGACATTATTTTGAATAGGCAACCATGTGTTAGGATAGCTAAAAGGGGGCTCCCCATCAGGAAATGAGGCCAGAAATAACAGGAACCTTTGTTTATTGATATTGAATAATATGCGTCTTTCTTGAAATAGGGGGGTTACCCATTCATCAAGAAAATTTTGTATTCCGGCATTCAATCCGGAATGCACTAGCGAATTAAAATACCTGGTTTCAAAATTGATCTTCGCTTGGATCTCATTCCTTGCAGCAAGGGACCGGAGATATTGCAAACGGAGTTCAACATTAGATTCAGACTCTTTATGAGACAAATTATCCTTCTTATTAGACTCCTGAAGTCTGTGTAGGTCTTCCGCGTTTTTTTCATCACAGGAAACCAATCGTCTCTGATATTCATTTACTCTCTCCAGTGAAAACGCACAGTTAACAAGGATTTCAAAGGCAATTTCCAGAGTATTCTTTTTCATCACAATATCCCATCGCTAAAATGTCCCAGAAATTATTGTTACCCTAATTCTTCATTTTCTGGAATATATTAAAAGCCTGTTTCCGATGTTGTCATAGATTTCCCGGAAGAGATAGGGAGATTGATTTTTAGACAGATTATGAGGGAAGAGGTGCAGTAATGGAAGAATGGATCCCAATTTCTCAAATCGACAGACCCCCGGAAACACAAC
>JBAXMF010000533.1:0-2111 GCA_037134435.1 Methanomicrobiales archaeon
GTGCATGCAGCACACATCCTGGTCAAGACTGAAGACCAGGCACGTGACTTGCAAAAAAGACTGAATAATGGTGAGAGCTTTGACGAACTTGCAAAAAGGTTTTCCACGTGCCCTTCGGGCAAGAAATGCGGAGACCTCGGCTGGTTTGGGAAGGATATGATGGTACCGGAATTTGAGAAAGCTGCGTTTGGAGGGAAAGAAGGAGAAATTGTCGGGCCCGTAAAATCGCAGTTCGGGTACCATATGATCAAAATCATCGGCCAGAAATAGCCCCAGGTATACCGTATCCTATGAAATCTGCATATTTTTTTAACCGGGTTTTGGGTGGGCTGATACCACAATGAATATCCTTGGGGTACGTCTTGAATTGCTGGACCTGATGTGCCAGATCGCAATTGAGAGTCATCCCAACGAATTTGTAGCAGTGTTGCTCGAGAAAGATGGTGTGATAGACGAGCTGAACTTCCTTCCCGGCACCACGAGCGGAGAGAGCCATGCGAACCTGCACTATGATATGATGCCACTTGACCCGCACGTAGCCGGAAGTGCTCACAGCCACCCCAACGGGGTCCTTCAGCCCTCTGATGCGGACCTCCGGTTTTTCCCCGTCATAGGACGGTACCATTTCATCATCGGATTGCCCTACACCCGGTCTGACTGGCGGTGCTACCATGCGGATGGTACTGCCGCAAAAATGGTGGTGATCCCGTGACCCGCGTCGTGGCAACCGGGACATTTGACCTGTTACACCCGGGCCACATCTATTACCTGGAGGAATCTGGAAAATTCGGGGATGAACTCTTTGTCATCGTAGCCCGGGATGCAAATGTCAGGCATAAACCAAGTCCGGTGATCCCCGAAGAACAGCGGAGGAGCATGGTCGCTGCCCTTCGAGCGGTTGACCATGCAGTCCTTGGGGATCCTACCGACATGTTCCGACCGATTAGGGAGATCAGGCCTGACGTGATAACGATCGGGTTCAACCAGCACTTTGATACGGAAGTGCTGGTTCGCAAGCTTGCGGAGCAATCACTTGACGCCCGTGTGGTCAGGATAAACAGGTGTCCCGATGGTGCTCTCTGCAGCTCCCGCCTGATTGTAAAAGAAATACTAGGAAGGTCTGGATCTATCCCGGATAAATAATCTGCAATCATACCCAGAGTCCTGCCTCAAATATCCTCCACCACATGGAGTATGTACAAACGGGAGATCAAATTTCCCCTCATTTGCTCACTACCGAGCTATAAACCCATCAGGCCTGGTATTGAGCCTCGACGGAAACAGACTCTTGCAATGATTCAAGCAGGAGGTCCGTTGCCTGCTTGTCAAGAGGCTGGTTATCATTTCCACATTTTGGTGAATAGATACAGGACGGGCATCCCTTTTCACACCTGCAGTCCCGGACCAGGCCGGTAGTCATCTTCACGATCTCCTCAAATTTTGCGAACGCATTTTCTGCAAGGCCGATACCCCCCGGAAACCCGTCGTATATTACGACCATTGGTTCACCTGACCCGGGGAATGCAGTGGAAGAGAAGCCCCCAATATCCCTGCGGTCACACATGACATGGAATGGCATCACGGCAATAAGTGCATGCTCGGCACCGTGAAGCCCGCCCCCAAAATCCAGTCCGCGATCCTCTATAACAGAATATACCTCGGGGGATACAACAAACCATAGCGCCCGGGTATTGAATGTGACTGGGGGCAGGGAAAGCGGCTCGATACTGATGATCGTATCATAGAGCATGACCTGGTAGGAAGTACAGTGCTCGGTGACCGTCACCTCCCCAAAGGAGAGCCTGCTGTTTCCAACTTTCCGGTTTTTTTCCTCCCTGATAATCCTGATCTCTGTTGACTTGAGTGGTTTTGTGTAATAATCTACATCGACGCGTTCAACCCTGATGACATGGCGGTCGAAATCCATCGATTGAACCTGGTATTTCTCCCCCTGGTGATAGAGGATGGCCCCTTCATGAGCTTCCCGAAAGGCCTGTGACTGGTCCATCGTCTCGAGTGTCTTCCCATTGCACATGACCTTGAACGTGATCGAAGAGATCGCTGAAAGATTGGCTAATTCGACTGGTCTCCGGCTTCCTGAATAGACATAC
>JBAXMF010000534.1:0-2107 GCA_037134435.1 Methanomicrobiales archaeon
AAGCCCTCCAAAAACTAGATTTTTCCAGTATTACTACTTTCTGTGTAGATGAAACATCAGAAAGAAAGGGACACAAGTACATTACGATTTTTGCCAATAAAGTTACGGGATATGTTCTGTATGTTTGTAAAGGCAAAGATGCCAGCACTGTCGGAAATTTTTTTACGGAACTATTATCGCATCATGGCAACCCAAGTAAAATCACTCAAGCCTGTTGTGACATGTCACCTGCATTTATCAGTGGGATCACAGAATATTTTGTAAATGCTCATATTATTTTTGATAAATTCCATGTGATGCAACTCGTGAATAAAGCAGTTGATGAGGTTCGGCGTATTGATCAAGTGAAAAATGTCCTTCTCAAAAAAACACGATATATTTGGTTAAAAAACCCAGAAAACCTCACAGAAAAGCAAACCCAACTTCTTGCATCTCTTCGAACAATGGAATTAAAAACCGCAAGAGCATATCAGATGAAACTTAATCTCCAACATTTTTGGAGTATACCTGATCGAGAAACTGCAGAAGTGTACCTCAATAAATGGTACTTTTGGTTAACTCATTCAAAGCTAGATCCGATGATTAACGTCGCTAAGACTATCAAAAAACATTGGGATGGAATTATGAATTATATTGACTTTAAAATTACAAATGGACTTATGGAAGGGTTAAATAGCATTGTTCAAACCCTTAAACGCAGTGCCAGGGGTTACAGAAATACGGACAACTTCATCCTAATGATCTATTTAAGATGCAGCCACCTGAAATTTGATCTACCCACCTGAAATAGCGAAGAGGCATAAAAATGTTCAAGGCAGATGGGACAATCCTGGACATTTTCCAGAGAGCCTACGCCATAAAGAACCGTGAAGGTCGTATCATTAGCCTTGTAGGCCTGCATACTGACATCACGATGCGCAAAGTGTCAGAGGAAGCGCTGTGCAGGGTGAACCAGAAGCTCAATATCCTCTCCCAATTGACACGAAAAGACTTAGCCAGCCAGACCTTCGTCCTGAGTAGTTACCTCGAACTGGCAAAAAATCGATTGGTCGGGCAGGGTTCAATTCTTGAGATTTTGCAGGGAGTTGATGATGCGGTCCGGTTAGTTAATGAGACCATTGAATATTCAAAGGATTACCAGGACATGGGTGTAAAACCCCCAACATGGCAGAACGTGAAGATGGCGTTGTTGCTTGGGCTCTCCCATATATCCATCAGCGAAATTAAGCACAGCCTTGAGACAGGAGACCTCGAGATCTTTGCTGATCCCCTGTTGGAAAAGGTATGCCAGCGCCTCTTCGAGAACTCGGTGAAACACGGGGGTCATGTTACCCGGATCCGGGTCTGGCACACGGTGACTCCTGATGAGGCCACGATTTTCTTTGAAGATGACGGTATTGGCATCCCCGGGGTGAGAAAGGAGCAGATCTTTTTGCGCCGCGAGGGGACCAGTGCCTCGAGGGGGAGTCTCATCTTTGTGCGGGAGATCCTTGATATCACCGGCATCACGATCCGCGAGATGGGTGAACCGGGGATGGGAGCACGGTTTGAATTGATGGTGCCGAAGGGGGCTTGGCGGATGGAAGTGAGAGCGGACTGAATGGCAGATTTCCTCCCCTTCTTCCCTTCATCCTCTGCTTCCCGAACCGAAAGCTCATCGACCCCATTCCCGACCTTTGGCCAAGAGTCACAACGGTAAACGCATCAGGCATCTCCAAATCCGCCTGGTTAATAGGCCCAGCCGGGCGATACGCCAGGTCCTCAGCCATAAACAGAGATCTCGTAATCAACCGTTTCGTCTCACCGTACGGCGTCGCGGTAACGTTCGCCCCTGCTGTATCGAGTGAATCAACCACTCAACGTCACGCCGGCAGCAGCAGCCCCGGCAGAGTGCAGCATCAAGTCCTCATCGAATATCCCGGGCCCGGACGTTTGCACCTGGTTTACCGTGTCGAAATGTACGAGGTCTGAATGGTTCAGCGCCTGGAACTCTCGTACTGCGACGGGCCAGAAAGGATGAACCCGTCCCCGGGAACTTCCACGTAACACGTCCTGCCCGGCTGGTACCGCAGGCATGCGGGATGAGGACATTTCCGGCGGGCCAGTG
>JBAXMF010000535.1:0-2098 GCA_037134435.1 Methanomicrobiales archaeon
CTGCCCGATAATTCTGACAACCCCGCCCAGCTCCATACCATTCCCAAAAATACATTGCGCTCCCGCGGCTCTGCTCCGGGGCTTGAGCGACACAGGGTGGGATAGGGGCTGACATGAATCGTTCTGAATTTTGGATATCAAAAAATATGCACTCCCGTACACATTCCTTTTGAACACATGTACGAAAACATATACGCACCCATTTCAGGACCAAAAAACTATAAAGGTGCATGAAAATCCCCCCATCACACTTTAATTCTTTATGTTTATGGCATGCCTGAAGAATCAGGCTCATTTTTATCGTTTTGGGAGCGGCCTCATCCGTATTCTCTCCTCTTCAACAACCGAGAAATGGCCCTCCCAGTCAGTACGGGAATTGAGGATATCCAGAATATATTTTGCAATACTGGCTGGATTTTTCAGGGATAACCGAAAGAGGATGATACCTTCTATTGGGCAGAAATTATCCTTCACAGCAAGTTCGCCAAAATCCTTGTCATAGGTCAGGAGAATTCGTTTTTCTAAACATGCATACCTCATGACGTCAAGGTCAGAAATACCCGGGGCTTTTGTTCGTATCCATACAATATCATATCCCCCATCAACGAGTGCCCTGACAACCGAAGATGGGAGGTTCTCGTCAGCAAGCAGTTTCATCCAGTGATCGTTCCCTGATGTGGGGTGGAATACACCCGCTCCGATCGGACAATCTCCTGTGCATACCTGATACATGCAAGGATATCCTCCCGTTCGAGCCCGGGATACTCATTCAGAATTGTGGACTCTTGCCATCCCGATGCAAGGAGTTCAAGGACAAGATCAACAGAAATCCTTGTCCCCCGGATAACCGGTTTACCAACTAGTACCAAAGGGTCAAGGATAATCCGAGAAACTGGTTTCATGAAGAACAATTGTAGTTAAGGAATATTATACTTATGCGGGAATCCACGAGGGACTGATATTTACTTCATTGGTCCGGGACCGGGTCCTTTCAGCAGCGCCCAACTTCCATCCCCCATTCTTCCGATAAGACCAACAATCATGTCATGCTCGACACCAAACGATACATCCTTCAACGCCCGGAAGCACTCGTACTGCGGAGCGATTGTGAAATGTCCTGAACCGTGTTTTCACGGTAATGACTATTCCGCATCACGGCGACATGAAATATTGTTCCTGCGAACCGCAAGGTAGCGATTTTCTTGCAGGAATGGCAGACGCGGGTGGCGAGAGAGCAGGGGCCAGGATATGTATCTATAAGGGTATTACGCAATTAATGAATTAACGTCTCATCTTCCCGGATCACAACGCCCGGTTCCAACAATTCGAGCGACTCGGTAGGTGAGGCCTGTCGTCAATAATACCTGGAAAATGCGAATGTTGATACGCTTCCGAATTAATGAACAATTCGGGATAATTTGATCCAATGGCAACAAAAGAAATAAGAGCAACCTTTGATGGTCATTCATTTCATGTGATCGACCCAATTGATCTGGCGCCAAATAGTGAATGCCTTATTTATGTTAAAGAGGTTAAACCAAAACCGACAGAAGATGCAATAAGCTACCTGTTTAGTATTGCAGGAACTGTGCACGGACCCAAAGACTGGTCAAAAGAGCATGATCATTATCTATATGGGACACCAAAAAACGGTGAATCCTGAATAAGAAAGAAATTTTTTTAGATACTTCATTTGTGGTTGGCATTATCAATAATGATGATCAATTTCACAAGGAGGCTCTGGATTTAGAGAAGGACCTTAAGACATTCACTAATGTTTGGATTACTGAGGCCACCCTAGATTGAGATTGGCAATACATTTTCTAAATCAAATAAAGATCAGGTTTCTGATTTTATACAATATTGCTATGAATCTCCCAGAATCCATGTAGTAAATACTCATGAAGGACTGTTACGTCAGGCTCTTGATTTATTCAAATACACAGACAAAGACTGGAGCCTCACTGATTGAACCTCTTTTGTGGTGATGAAAAGAGAAGGTATCGACATTGCATATTCATCAGACCATCACTTTGAACCGGCAGGATTTCACTATGTATTGAAATTCTGTTAATTTCTTTTATGGGGATGTTATACA
>JBAXMF010000536.1:0-2093 GCA_037134435.1 Methanomicrobiales archaeon
CACAGGAGAAGGACGTAAAGGAGTGATTGGAAAAATGATTTTTAATAGTATTTTTTTAAAATAGACGGTAGATTCGTTTATCGTGGTGAATAAATATTAGTCAATGCAGGACGGCAAAATCCATGGGTGCGGCTGTAATGGCAATTAATCCTAACCCCATACGATCGAGTGCGTCTTCAGTCCAACATTTGATAGAGGAAATATTTTCAGGACTGTACACATCCAGGTCGCATTGGTAAACTATTTGAATAAGAAGCAGTGCTATAACCCATAGCATACAGGAAAATACGAACAGCAACATGGGGGACAGAAAGTATCATGAATTTCAATAATTTTACCATCAAATCACAGGAAGCCGTAGCGAAAGCAACGGAACTTGCAACGGCAAAAGAGAACCAGTCCATCGAGACTTCGCATCTCCTGAAGGGGATGCTGCTCGTAGATGAGAATGTCATACCATACCTGCTGAGAAAACTGAATGTGAACCTTGATGCGTTCACCGCAGAACTGGACAACTTCATCAGTTCGTATCCCCAGGTGAGCGGAGGGGAACACTACCTCTCGAATGATGCCACAAAAGCCCTGCAGAAAGCAATCGCACTTTCCAAGGAATCAAAGGACGAATTTGTCTCCCTCGAGCATCTCCTCCTGGGAATTCTTTCAGTGAACGACCGCACCTCACGGCTGCTGAAGGAGAACGGGGTTACGGAGAAAGACCTGAAAACTGCAATAAGCCAGTTGCGGAAAGGTGCGACGGTGAACAACCAGGACGCGGAAGAGAGTTATAATGCACTGAACAGGTTTGCACGGAACTTGAATGATCTCGCCCGTACCGGAAAACTCGACCCGGTCATTGGTCGTAACGAAGAGATACGCAGGGTGCTGCAGATCCTTTCACGGAGGACCAAAAACAACCCGATCCTCATCGGGGAACCAGGCGTAGGAAAAACAGCCATTGCCGAAGGCCTCGCTCACCGGATCATCGACGGGGATGTCCCGGAAAACCTGAAATCCAAGCAGATCTATTCCCTCGATATGGGTGCGCTGATCGCCGGGGCAAAATTCAAGGGAGAATTCGAAGAACGCTTGAAAAGCGTAATTAAGGAAGTGATCGGCGCTGAAGGGGAGATTATTCTTTTCATTGACGAGATTCATACCCTGGTCGGAGCCGGTGCCAGCGAAGGCGCAATGGACGCTGCCAATATTCTTAAACCCGCACTTTCACGGGGGGAATTACATGTCATTGGTGCAACCACATTAAAAGAATTCCAGAAATATTTTGAAAAGGACAAAGCACTTGAGCGGCGTTTTCAGCCGGTATTGGTCAATGAACCAGATACCCTGGATGCCATCTCGATCCTCCGGGGAATCAAGGAGAAATACGAAACCCATCACCATGTGAGGATCAAAGATGAGGCGATCATTGCCGCCGTTGAACTTTCGCAACGATATATTTCCGACCGGTTCCTTCCCGACAAGGCCATTGACCTGATTGACGAGGCTGCATCAAAGCTCCGCCTCGAGATCAACTCGGTACCAGAAGAACTTGAAACGATAGAGCGCAGGATCCGCCAGCTGGAAATTGAACGGGAAGCTATCAAACGAGAAAAAGACCAGGGTAAGCTGAAGGTCCTGAATGAAGAGATCGCGAACCTGACAGAGGAACGAAACCGGTTACGGGCAAAGTGGCAGGCGGAAAAAGATATTGTTGAACAGATACAGTTGCGTAAAAACGAGATCGAGAGACTGAAATTTGATGCCGAAAGTGCCCTCCGTATCGGAGAACTCGGCAAGGTGGCAGAGATCCGGTATGGCCGCATCCCGGAAATCGAGAAGGCAATGGATGAACTTAAAAATAACCTGACCGTGCTGCAAAAGGATTCTGCGATGGTGAACGAGGAGGTGGACGCCGAGGAGATCGCTGAAGTGGTCTCCCGCTGGACTGGTATCCCCGTGAGCCGGATGCTGCAAAGTGAAAAACAAAAACTGCTGGGCCTCGAGGTAGAACTACACAAGCGTGTTGTTGGCCAGGAAGAAGCCATCGGGGCAGTTTCCGATGCAATCCGCCGGAGTCGTGCCGGGTTGCAGGACAC
>JBAXMF010000537.1:0-2091 GCA_037134435.1 Methanomicrobiales archaeon
CCAAAGGTTGTGGTCACAAAAGTACCGTGGGTTCTTCCGACAACCACTACCCCTGTGATCCCCGGCCTGAAAACCGGGACTATCACCGTCAATTCAAATCCCCAGGGTGCAAGTGTAGACCTTGACGGGAATGTACTGGGAACGACGCCTGTTACCAGGAAAACAGTCTCATCCGGCACGCACACCATTACCCTGGCACTCGCCGGGTACCAGACTTATACCGGGAAAGTGGCCGTCAATCCGAACTCAGCTACCACCGTACCTCTGGTGATATTACAGAAGATAACCACATACATCCCGGCGGTACCGGGTATCACCCCATCAAATCCGGTTGTAATTCCGACCCCCACATTTATCTGGTGGCAGCAACAGGGAAGAACAATATCAAATCGTTTCCTGGGTGAACCAACCAACCAACTCACCCAGGCACAGGTTTTCTCGCTTACAAGCGCTGCCGGTGTTAATGGCGGTACGATTCCCGTAGAATACACGTGCGATGGATCAGGCTCAACTCCTGCTTTGTCGTGGTCGGGTGCACCTGCAGGCACAAAAGAGTTTGCCCTGATGATGACGACCATACCAGTTGATGGTCAGACCAGGTGGAACTGGGTCCTGTACGGTATCCCGGGGTCAGTGACAAGCCTTGCGAAGGACAGCTCCGGGGTTGGCATCCTTGGGACAGGCAGCCACGGGACGATCATGACCTATGATCCTCCGTGCCCGCAGGGCCCCGGTGAAAAGGTCTATACATTCACCCTGTACGCGTTGTCCGGATCACCAATGCTGCCTGGTAATACCGCCGTGGTCACGGGCCCGGTGCTTACTGATGCGATCTCCTCCCTCACCATCGGCAAAGCGTCCCTGGACCTAAGCTATGCCACACCTGAATGACGGTGGATTGCAGGGACACGTAGGAGGTCCATGAATTTATTCCCAACATGGCTGAATTTCCATGGCCCCTCTTTTTATTCCCTTTCGTACTCTCTACGTCCCGAAATGAAACCGCAGGCTGCTTGATGATGCGGACCTGGTCGGATCCGCCCGGTTATCTGCATCCGGTCTGGTATTGGATATTACGATCTCTCCACATTCTTATACGGTTTAGTTAGGGTTTGAATTGCCAAGAATACCCACTTGTTTCCCAAGATTCAGCAACCCGGACGCTGTCTAAATCCAGTTCTGAACCCGTTCTCCCCATAGCAGGTCCGCCCCCCGTCCAGCAAATTCCAGCTCCTTTCGAGAATCTTAAACTGTATTATCATCCATAAATCCTGGCTTTATTATACCCCTTTTGATTATTTTTGCAGGCATTTGCCGGAAGATTGGAAGCTCATTTATACTGGGCCTGATAGCCGTAATCTTTGCCCTGGGTATGTATGCAGTTACATCCAATCCGCTGCGGTTGGGTCTCGTCGGGGGTGGCCTGACTATATCGGGCAGTTCCAGATTGTTCCCGATCTTTGTACAACGGCAACCCTGGAAATCTTCATTTGGATCTGCCTTGAATAATGTAGATTTGGGTATGATTTGGGTGTAATCCGGGGTAAATTCTGGCATTTCCTTATCTCTTTTCCTGATTAATCTTCATAATAACCCTAATTTCGGGATAAACCAGAAAAAGGAGAATGTCAACGATGAACCTATCAAAGAAGGCTGGTATTGTTGTTGCCGTGCTGTGTATCATGGCACTCGTGACAGCAGCGGCCAGTGCAGCAAGTACGCCCGGGCCAGCCGGGCAACAGTCCGCGGGACCAGGTTCCAAGCAACCCGGAACTGGACAGGGACCGCAGCAGCAGATTGCGAATACCAATGGAAATAGTCCTGTTCAGACTCAGAATGGTGCCGGGAACGGCGGAACACCCCAGGGGCAAGGACAGGGACAGGGGCCAGCCGGTAACCAGGCCTATACCATGGAACAAACCATTTCTGACCAGGCCCAGGGTGCCACCATCGCATTTGATGCACTCGCGTTCCTGACCGGACAGGCATGCAGCGATACATTCCTGCCACCGGGAAAAGTTGCGGATTATGCAGGGTTCCAGTACCTCCGTGATAATGATGCCACGCAGATGGGGCATAATACCGATTTTG
>JBAXMF010000538.1:0-2088 GCA_037134435.1 Methanomicrobiales archaeon
CTCCCAGGACAAGCGGCTCGGCACCCAGAGTTTCAGGGGAATCGTTGTCAATACCGCACGGACTGACCTGATGGGGTTGAAGATTGTCCCGATGAAGGACCGCATACTGATTGGGCAGACCGTGGTGAAAGGTCATGGCGTCGGGACAGACAATGCCGCAGGTGCCCGGATCACCCTTGATGAAGTAGATGGCATCATGAGTGCGATCGACCGTGTGGGGACGCACGATGTGGACGCATTTATGATCGTCGCAGGGCTTGGTGGCGGGACCGGATCAGGAGGTACCCCCGTGCTTGCGCGAGAGCTGAAAAAAATATACCAGGAACCGGTATATGTCCTTGGGATCCTGCCTGCTCCCGAAGAAGGCCGGCTCTATTCTTACAACGCCGCAAGGAGCCTGAAGACCATCATTAACGAGGCGGATAATACCTTCCTTTTTGATAATTCTGCCTGGAAAAACGAGGGGGAAAGTGTTAAGAGTGCGTTTCAGCGTTTAAACGATGAAATTGTACGCCGTTTCGGGATTCTCTTCCGGGCAGGTGAACCCGGCAAGTATGGTGTCGGCGAGATGGTTGTCGACTCCAGCGAAATTATTAATACGCTTCGGGGTGGTGGGATCACGACGGTTGGGTACGCAATCAGCAGCGTATCTTCGAAAAAGAAACAGAAGAATATCGGTGCATTTATCACCACTATCAAAGACACAATTATCCGGAAGGGCCACGAGGATGAAGGCCTTCTGGGTGAGGACAGGACTGCTAAGGTCATATCCCTTGTGAGACGGGCGATGCTCGGGCGACTTACGCTTCCCTGTGATTTTTCAACGGCAGAGCGGGCCCTGGTACTTGTTGCGGGGCCCCCGAATGAACTTGACCGGAAAGGGATCGAGAAGGCGAAGAGCTGGGTGGAAGAGAATATCGCCGGTGTTGAAGTCCGGGGTGGAGATTACCCGGTAAACAGTGAATATGTTGCCGTTGTGGTGGTGCTTGCAAGTATTGGGAACGCACCCCGCATCAGGGAACTCCTTGAAATTGCCAAAGAGACCAAAGATGATGTATACAAACCTGACCGGCGACAAAAATCAACAATGTTTGAGCAGGAGTCAATTGAACCGCTGTTTGAGTGAGGTCCGCATTATATGAGTACATTAAAGACAAGCCTTGTTGTCCTGCTGATCCTTATTGCAGGAATTACCGCCGTATCTGCGTCGATAAGTGTAAAAAACATTGCAATTACCCCGGTAGGTGACCTCGTTTCGGGCCAGAACCCGCCGAATCCTGTTACTGCAATTTTTACTATCGATTTTAATCCGACCGGTGGAGAAACGTTCCCGAGTGGGGAGACACTTACGATGTCAACCGACCTGGAAAACGGGCAATGGTCATATGTCACCTCCCTCGACGGTAATCCGAATCCGGCCGTTACTGCAAACGGGCGAAATTTAAATATCAATGGCTGGGTCCTTTCATATCCTTCAAAAAGGGAATTGTCCATGAAGGTCACCCTGAACGGGGAAGTCCCCACGGTGACGGCCTCAGGTAACAAGACTATTATCCGGGTCGCTGAACTGAGCGGCAAGTCGGAAGCGGTATCCGGCAGTGAAGTAATCCGGGAACGGTACGTAATAAATCCGGTAGATAAAACCAAGGCGATATCTGATGTGAAAATCGCCCTCACTGCATTCCGGGCATTGATTGATGAAAAGGCCCAGGCGGGAATTGAAACAACCGGTGCGATGGAAAAATATTCGGCCGCAAATACTGCGATTTCTAATGCCGAGAAATCCTCTTCGTTTTCAGCAGCCCAGACCTACCTGACGAATGCACAGGCACTTTTGAAAGATGGCCAGACTGCACTTGACAGGGCGATGGCACAGCAGGTTATTAACGGGGCACAAACACCTATTGACCAGACCGACGGCCTCATTACCTATTTCAAAGTAAACCGGAGCATGGGAAATGACCCGCGACTTGCCCAGATCATTCAAAAGCGGGACCGGGCTGCAGACCTGTTATCGGAAGCAAACGACCTCCTGCCGAAAAACGATTTTACCGGGGCGAAGGACAAGGCCTTACAGTCAACAGATAT
>JBAXMF010000539.1:0-2086 GCA_037134435.1 Methanomicrobiales archaeon
CCAAACAAAGGACCGATTGGAACACCGAGTTCGCGCGCCTTTCCGGGGTCCAGTTTCTTCTTAAGGATTATCAGGTGATCGCCCTCAATATCAGTCGCTTCGTTAATAATGATCATTGATACGCATAAGGTTATTAAATCATGCAGGTTTGTTTCCTTCTGGACCTGTCCTGTAATGAATACCGGGAGGACGGGAGAGTTTTTTGTAGCAAGATGGGCGAGAGGAATTTTTTTGAGCCCTGAAAGGAACTCCTGCCCCCCTGCCGTAAGGGCCGCTGATAACAGGCCAGGACTGATCCCAATGGTGACCGGGTCCAAAAACCGCTGCACCGAATGTATATGAACTATTGCATCAGGGTCCAGTGATGCGGCCATCGACCTTACCCGGAGATAGTCGTCCCACGGCAATGTCCCGATACCCGTCAGGTCATGCTCTGCGAGCTGGATGAGCCCGATCTCACGGACCAGCCCCTCAATACGGGCCTGGTCTTGCCCGTCAAGGGCTTTCCGGTCTATATAGGCGGCTACGGCCTGGCTTTTTTCAGCCATCTGGCTTACCATTTCCTTCGTCAGCCCGCTGATTTCCCGCGTATGAGCCATGTGACCGAACGCCCCCTGGGTAGAAAGGGCAATTTCAGTCTGTCGCCGTGCATAATGTGTCCCGCCAAAACCGATCAGGGGGATTGCCGGTCCGGGGTCCGCAAGGAGTACACTCTCCGCCACGGCTAAGCCAGCCTTTTGATCATCCCATTCCGTTTCCGTGCTCCCGATCTCAACAAAAAATGACGGGTGACAGATCTCGGTGGGGCCATGGTGTGTCACCTCGTAACCGACATTGTAACCAGGGGGTGCAAGTCCTTTTAAGTTCCTGAGCACGGCCTGCATCCAGGCCGGGGCTGCCGGGGCAAGGGAACCAGGTTTTCCTCCAAGTTCTGCATTCCCAACGTTTCCCGTTACGTGAACAGTGAGCACGGGGACGGGATGAATTGAAGCATGGCGGGAAAGGAAAATTACCAGGTCTGTATCAAGATCGCGGTCGATCCCGTCCTCGAAAATCAGGCGTCCCGCCACCTCGATGTGAGAGTACACATGGTGCCGTGATGCGGTGCCGGGCAATTTTCCCGGGAACCCGCAATTCAAACATTCGTGGATGTGACGGTGGATGTTCGTTCCGGCCGGGTCCATTCGTGAACTAACCAGGGAAATCTTCATGACATGGTGTCCCTCCTTCAACATGATTGATAATAACGAATCCAGTTAACAATAACAGTAAACCCTATGCAAGGCTACATATACGATTGTTCGTTATGGCAGAAGATATAATCAGTTCAGCATTTGAAAAAGAAGGTATCGATAACGAGATCACGTGCCCAAAGGCATTTTCCATTGCAGAAAAATACAAGATTAACAAGAGTGAAATCGCAGTGCATTGCAACACGCACGGTATAAAGATCAGGGGTTGCCAACTGGGCTGCTTCAAATGAGTGTCTTTCTCGAAACCGTCCTCGTCGAAGAGGCAATCACCAGGATCCAAGCTATTGCCCCAAAACCAGGGGCGGAACTGCTTCCGCTGGAATCCATATCGGGGAGAGTCCTTTCGGAAGATATTATGGCAGATATTGATATCCCGGGTTTTGACCGGTCAGTCGTCGACGGGTACGCGGTAAAGTCTGCCGACACTACCGGAGCAAGGGAATCAGTCCCTGCAATGATCCACCTTACCGGCAGGATAAACATGGGTGAGCAGGCCGCCGTACATCCTGGTTCCACCGGTTCGTGTGTCTATGTCCCGACCGGCGGTGAAGTGCCCCACGGGTTCGACGCCGTCGCGATGATCGAATACTGCGAACTGATCGGGGACACCGTGCTCGTGAAACGGCCGCTTGCAAATGGTGAAAATATGATCCTGTGCGGAGAGGACTTCCATACCGGAGAAATTGTACTGAAATCCGGGTGCCGCCTCGGTCCACGGGAGATCGGGGTGCTCGCAGCGGTCGGTTGCGACAAGGTGCCGGTCTACCGTATCCCGAGGATCGGCATTTTGTCCACCGGAAACGAGATTGTCCCGGTGACAGAAGTCCCCACCG
>JBAXMF010000540.1:0-2070 GCA_037134435.1 Methanomicrobiales archaeon
ATGCCGGGGAATCGGTGAACTGAACGGTCGTCGGCAGGCATCCTGATGTCCGGTTCGCCGTGAAGATTGCAACGGGGATCTGGCAAAAAGATGCCGGGATTGTGTGCGATGTGTTGACGTTTGAGGACCAGGGTGCAGTTAGATGCCCGACCTTGAGGATGTCAGCCAGGAGATTCGTTCCGCTACTGGCAATTCGGGTTTCGGCATTGGCATTGGCATCACCCATGAACAGAAATGAAATGCTTCCATAGGTCACTTTCAGGACGATGGAGTTCTGGTTGATATCGTCAGGGAAGAGGGAGGTTGGGTTGAGGACTGAGATGGCCAGCGGTCGGTTCAACATCGGTGAGGACGTATGGTGGACGTCGTTTGCGAAGACGTTTGATGTGGAGGGTTAGGGTGGGGGCTCTTGCCAGGAGCCAGTACCCGGGCAAACCCGGTTTATGACTATTTTTTAAGCGGGTCTTGAATAAATCCGTTGCAATGTACCCATACCCTTAATTCCCGTTAATTCCAAATACCAGATCATCGTAGGGACAAGGGATGCCAGTACAGGTTACTTCATACCGGCGAAAAAATCCGATGTTCGACCAGCTTAAAGGGGTGTTTCCGGCAGTCCGGGACATGTATGGAGTGAAACGGATTGGTATATTCGGCTCGTTCGCACGCGGCGAGCAGACACGGAAGAGCGATATTGATGTAATCGTTGAATTTATACCGGGGCATGAAACGTTTAAAAATTTTATACATCTTGTAGATTTTCTCGAAGCACTCTTTCAACGTAACGTAGATTTATTGACCGAGCCCTCGCTTTCCGAACTCATCCGCCCCTATATTGAAAAGGACGTGATTTGGATTGAAGGATGATCGCGTTCTCCTGACCCATATCTCGAAGGAAATGGCGTTTCTCAAGAAGATCTGCCGGGGCCGTTGTTCCGATGATCTCCACCAGGACGAGTATTTTTCCCATGCGGTGGTCCGCGCAATTGAAGTTATAGGTGAGGCCTCAAAATCCGTGTCACCCGCATTAAAGGCCAGACATCCTGAAATTGACTGGCGGGAAATGGCAGGGATGCGGGATTACGTCATTCACAGGTATTTTGAGATAAACTGGAATATTGTCTGGGATGTTATCAGCAACGAAATTCCTGTCCTTGAACCAAAAATTGCGTCAATGTTGCAGGGCCTGAATGCAGGAGCCGGGACAAATAGCCAGGGTAATGATAAAATGTGATCCGGTAATCTCTGATGAAGAATACCCTGCCATTACCGGTTTCATTTCCATGCCGGACCATCAACCGATCCGCATGGATCGACAGGGAAAGTAAAGACCAATGCGATAGGAGTGGGCATGTTCACCACCTTTGGCGTACTGCCTCGAACAGATCAAATGTATCAGAGCTATGCCGCATCATCCTTCGCAACCGTAATGTTCACAACATCCCCTTCTTCAATCCCGCCAGAAAACCCATCAGCAAATTGAATTTTGCCTGTGCATCCCCACATAACAAAAGAACGGCCAATTCGCCTTCAATCCTATCCACGGTTGCTGTAAATTCCATCGTTATCCCTCACATGCGAATACCATTCTTATCCGCATCCAACTGATGAATGTCACCCTTGCCTAATGATATGCCGTAATCATAGCAGGTCTGGGCGGCACCATGCCGAGAAAAATCCTTGAAAATATATCGGCTGTAAGAGCAGTTGCAGACCGCTCCGGCTGAACTCTGTGAACTCACCGTCTGCTGAGTAGTAACCGTTTTTGCAGAACCCGACACCCGTTGGCTTGTTTTGACATCGTACGTCGTGCCGTCGGTTGTCACCGGTACATTGCCATTCAGGTCGGTGCGATACACAGCAGATACCACCTGGGCCAGGCGACCTAGTGTCGCTGATGTTGGGTGACCATAGGAATTCCCGGCCCCCACTTCGATGACGCTGGTCTTCGGATGTAATTTGAGCCAGTCTAACCAGTCAGGGGGATTGTTGGACATGTTTATTCTATAAAATGAAACTAATGCTGGAGTTTATTAAACTAGTAGAACAGCTTAGAAGAATTATATGACC
>JBAXMF010000541.1:0-2069 GCA_037134435.1 Methanomicrobiales archaeon
CCTAAATGACAACAAGTGTTTCACCCACGCATCACTACTCCTTCCATACCATAACAACAACAAGAAAAAGGAAGAGGACTATTAACTCATTACAATAACCTGAAGCTTTCCGTTCATGACAATCCACGAATCCGACACCATGGAATTCAAAAAATCCCTCTCTCTCATCGAGCCCGCGCTTAAATCCGTCTGCGGGTTCCTCAATCAGCATGGCGGCGTCATCTCGTTCGGCAGGACCAACACAGGGGCAATTGTTGGCGTAGACCCCACTGATCATTCCCTCCGCAAACTGTCCCAGCAGATCTCTTCCCGGATAAAACCTGATATCGCACCGGATATCCGCGTCATCGAAGAGCAGGGAAAACACCTGATCATTATCATGGTTCCTGATGGGACCAGCAAACCATACTTCCTTGATGGTATTGCATACATGAGGACTGGGACCGAGAATCGGGTCATGCCACCCGATGAACTGAAACGCATCATACTCAATGACCATGCAGTGCCATGGGATGATCAACCTTGTCGGGGTGCCACCATCGATGACATTGATGCACCTTCGGTCAGGACATTCCTTGAACGGGCGCAGAATAAACGAAGATTCGACATAGATCCCTCGATCCCAATAAAAAAGGCCCTGGAAAAACTCGATCTCATGATCGGAGGATTACCTACTCAAGCGGCTATACTGTTCTTCGGAAAAGATCCACAACGGTTTTTCATCCAGTCGGAGATCCGTTGCGCCCGGTTCAAAGGAGAGGAAATCTCCAGCACCTATCTCAACATGAATGTCCTACACGGCAGAATCGATCAGCTCATCGAAGATACAAACCAGTTCATTGAGCAGACAATCCAAAAAGCAGCATGGGTCATCCCGGGAAAGATGCAACGGGAGGAGCACTGGGAATACCCGCCAGATGCCATGAGGGAAGCGGTGATCAATGCAGTCTGTCACCGCGATTATAATGCATCAGGCAATGTTCAGGTCCGCATTTTTGAAAGCAGGGCGCAAGTCTGGAACCCCGGGATACTGCCGGAAGGTATTACGATCGATCTCTTAAAAGTCGAACACACCTCACGTCCCAGAAATAAAACCATTGCACGGCTCTTGTTCCTTATCGGGTACATCGAGCAGTGGGGTTCCGGAACACTCAGCATGATCACAGCCTGTGAACGCGACGGTCTCCCAGACCTAGAGTTCCGTGAGGCAGGCAATGATTTTGTGGTGACCTTCTCGCGCTCAACTGTTAACATGCTTATTGAACACCCGGAGATCCTAAACGGACGACAGCGTGAAGTCATTGAGTATTTACAGACTCATCCCACAATCACCCGACAGGAATACAGCCGAATTTTTGAATGCAATGAGAAGACTGCACGACGCGATCTTGCTGATCTAGAGATGCAAAAAGTTATTATTATGACAAAAAACGGTGCAACAAAATTGTTCCGGCTCAATGAAGTCTTTTCTACCTATGTGGACATGAGTGGACGTGGCGGCCGCTGAATCCTGATTGAGAAAACGCATAAATATTTATTGAAATGGGAAAATATCCAATTAATGCCATTAGATTTCTCGAAGCCAATGTGGACATAATGTGGGCATATGTGGACAAAGGCCTCAGGTGACTTGTATAGACTGGATTTGAGAATAGTATTTTGAAAGTGTTCAATTCACTTCCCCCTATCCACTCCCATTTCCCCCGCCCTACCAAACCTAAAGAGCGAGGCGATACCACCGGTACCTCCCTGTCTGCAAAAAGTCAGAAAAGCCCCATTCCGGGGGTTAAAACCGTCGTTTTCATAAGACTCATAAAAAGGATAACCCCTCATAAAACCCCAATTATCGCCCTAATCTTACAAAAAATGCCTGAATTAGCCATATTCAGCACCCAACTCAAACGGGGCTAAATGCGGGCGATTTAAACGAACGAGAATGGATTTTCCGGGTTGGGGTGGGGTGTGTATACCCCGGTATGGGTATCTTTTCGTTAATTCGGGCGTAAAATAGAGGGATTTAGCAAAATTCGTGGTCCCGCACAACCGCCCGCAGTTGGCCTGACCCGAAC
>JBAXMF010000542.1:0-2065 GCA_037134435.1 Methanomicrobiales archaeon
AAAATCATGAAACCGACGAGGATTAGAAATATAATAAGAGATTTATATCGTTTGAATTGAGACAAATGCATGAAAACCTCCCGGGCTCATAGTTCAGAAATAATTTTTAGTAAATAACAAAACGTATAACTGGCGCCTATTTATAAAATACTTAATCATTCCTCTATAACGGGGACATTCTTTTGATATGACAATTACAATTTATTTTTGTTCATGCCATCATGAATGGAATCTCACCAGTCAGTATATAACGTAATCATCATTAACACATATTACTGTTCTTTTGTTCAGGCCGTCATGAATGATATCTCTGCATAGGAGTTAGCTTAAGGAGAACACCCTAATTCCCAAACTGCCACAGTATTACCATTCGATTTTTTAAAATCAGGACAAAATAGGAACCTATATATACTATCGCGCGACCGCGGTCCAAACCGCGGCAAAATATGAAAGAGGTGAAACACTGTTTAATAAACGGTGAAAATCGTCTGGCTGCATGGCAAGCAAATTTGTTTTCTGCGGGCAGTGTAATGGAAAAAGCACGCAGCTCTGGTTATGTGAAGCGGCAGAGAAAACTTAATCCCACATATTTGTTATACATCCTGGTTTTTGGTATCAGTAGTCATTCAAAACCAACGCTAGAAGAAATCTATCGACGTTACATTGATTTTGATGATACATTAGATCAAAAAAATAAAATTAAAATTCAAAGTTTTTCTAACCGTTTTGATGAGAGTCTAGTGAAATTCCTCCATGAAATGTTAGACTATTATATTGACTTGACGTGTTTGGACTGCTCTGCAAAGTTAAAAGGATCGCTTCAAAATTTGAAAGATATTTTGATTCAGGATAGCTCGATCATCCGAGTGAGCGCGAAACTTAAAAAGGTGTGGCCAGCTCAAAGATCCAATGGTGCAGCAGCTGGATTAAAAATCCATGCGGTTTACAGTGCTATTTCTCATTCCCTAAAATCAATTGAAATTTCAGGTGAACGAGAACATGATTCAAAAATGCTGAAAATAGATACAAACGTCAAGGATCTTCTGTTTATCTTTGATTTGGGGTATTATTCAAATTCAACTTTTGCAAAAATCAAACATTATGGAGGTTTTTTCGTTAGCAGGTTGAAAAAAAATGCTACCCCAAATGTGAACAAAATTTTATCTGCGTCGTCCCAAGTAAAAAAACAATTCCAAAAAGGAATGCCCTTAAACGATTTTCTCCAAAAATGTCCCAAAACAGATAAGATTGATATTCTATGCACCTTTAAAACCAGGTTCAATCCGGATGGAGGTAAGATAAAAACAATCTACATGAATTTTAGAGTTGTGTGTTTTTGGAATGATGATGCGTCTATATGGCATACTTATGTAACGAATCTTCCAAAAAAAGCATACTCAACTGATGAAATTTACCAACTTTATCGGTACCGATGGATAATCGAATTATTATTTAAAGAGTTAAAAGGTGATTATGACCTCGGAAACCTGCATTTAGCTAAACGAAATTTGACATATTCCCACATTTACTCGATGCTGATTCGGCTTGTCATAAGCAGAAATTTGTACAAATTCTGTGTCCATGAAGTAGAAGAAGAGGATCGAATTCGATATGGTCCACAGCTTTGGCCAAAAGTGTTTACTGAAAAAGCTCACGAATTTTTGAGTATTTTGAACCAGGATATTTTTGGAAATGGAGATGTAATTGGGCGTTGGGATAAGTTAGAATTATCATTGCGGCACCTAACAAAGAGCAGGCATAAAACGTATCTGCGATTATCACTTCAGTTTCTTGCTTTCTAAATTATAGATTAACGGGCATAAAAGTCGAAGTCTCGTTGATAGCGTGAGCTATTCAGAAAATTATTCAAAATAGGCCCAATATAGGCAAATTCTTATTCTGTTGGTGAGTGTTCAATTTTTTAATGATGTTACACACGTTTCTAGTTAAATTTTCGTCATTTGCGCGGTGGAAATTTTTCCTGAACACTAATTCACGAGAAGATATTAGCTTGGATTGGTAAAATCAAAACTCCATCTTCAAAATTTCAGTGAAAATTAAGTTA
>JBAXMF010000543.1:0-2061 GCA_037134435.1 Methanomicrobiales archaeon
CCTGAACTCGGATGAGTTAGGGGGTGCATAATCAATATTTAGGCCTCTTTTATCAAACCGACATAAAAACGAGATGAAATCTATAAATAGTATAATCCCTAATATTATAGTATATGGAGCCTTGGGTAGCAGATTGGTTAGCAGAGCAGCGGAAGGCCGGTGAAAAATGCCTGGAGATAAAATGCATCCAGAACAAACCCTATGTCTATCACTCGACCAGCCGGTACGACAAGGAGACAAAAGGTCCTAAAAAGGTCTCAACATATCTTGGCAGACTTGATCAAAAATATGGCCTGATAAGAAAGGAGGATCGTCGACCTGGCGAGCATCCGAAAGTCAGAACTATTCATGAATATGGTAACGCGGCTGTTATCGCAGAAGAACTCGACACACTATTTCCCATCCTAAAATCGGCGTTTCCAGGATCATACGATGAAATTGTCGCACTGGCATCAGCTCGAGTGTCCGGGTATGTCCCACTCAAACGCATTGCAGATGTGTGGGGAAAGCTGGAAAATGTTCTCGATGTCCATCCGAATTGCGATCCGAAAAATCTTTCGGCCGTTTTACGAGAGATCGGTGCTGACAGATCTGCTCAACAGCAGATCTTCACTCATTTGAATTCCCTGAGTAAACAACTAATTTACGATCTCAGTTTTATCCTATCCGATTCATCTTCTCTTGTTCTGGCTGAAAAAGCATACGTTTCAGACGGCGTATATCTCCCTCATTATCATATTGCTCTTTTCTGCGGACGTGATTCGGGTCTGCCTGTTATGATACGGTCGTTACCTGGTAGCATCGCGGATGTAAGCACATTGGATCTTGCCCTCAAAGAGATCGATCTCCGTGACAAGATTCTGCTGCTTGATCGGGGATTCATTTCTGATGAAAATTTTGTAGCAATGGCAGAACGATTAATACAGTTTGTCATCCCGCTAAAACGAGATAGCATTCACTATAAGAACCGGATTCATCTTACCGGGCACTTCCAATATCACAAACGATTAATTCATTCCGGTAAGCACGCGGTTGATAACTTCATGCTCTATCTCTTTGAGGATGAGGATCTTGCGCTGGATGAAAAGAAAACGCTCTATTCAAGATTTGAGAAGGGGCAGATCACCAGGTCAGAACTGAATGACGGTCTGAAAAAAATTGGGCGCATTCTATTTCTCACAACCGTGGACATGCCGGAGCAAGATGTGTATGAACTCTACAAGTCCAGGGATATGGTGGAAAAGTTTTTTGATACGTTCAAGAACGAACTTATGGCTGATAAGGTGCATCTCCAGGATACGGAAGCTGTTTTCGGGCATCTTTTCGTTTCGTTCATCAGTTTGTATATTTATTGTAAGGTGCTGAACCGCCTCAAATCTGCTGGAATATTAACTCACTTTTCCCCGCATGACATTCTCACCAAGTTCAGTAAGGTGTATGCATACCGGATACAGGAGGAGCGGGTAATTACCGAGGTCCCAAAAAAGGTTCGCGACCTTGCTAAAAAACTGGGCTACTCCATGTTCCCTAATTGAACCCGAGTTCAGGGTTTCATCTACACAGAAAGTAGTAATACTGGAAAAATCTAGTTTTTGGAGGGCTTTTTTAATGTAATGCTTGATTATTCGCCAAATTCTGGTATCATTTTCGTTTACTCTTTTCGCTACATGACTTACTTGCATGTCTTGTGTCATAAGAATGACCATTGACTCAAAAAGAAGAGTAAATGAACTATATTCCCGTGCCCAAGGAACATTCACCTGGATTATGCCTTTGCATTGTTCACATTCAATTCTCGGTACTCGAACGTGCAGATATGTAGGATATTGGAAGATGTCTAGATGTCTCCATTCTTTATCCCTCGTATCATGAATATTACAGTGGTGTGTTCCACAAGAAGGACATGTAAATTTCGTTCCTTTTGGAAAATTAAGGTATATATCAAATCTTTTCTTTTCAGCATTAAAGTCTACACCTTCAATCACCCACGGGTCTGTTATGCCAAGAGCTAATTGAAGTGTTTCGATACCAACGCCATGAGTATTCATATCAAATTATTTT
>JBAXMF010000544.1:0-2059 GCA_037134435.1 Methanomicrobiales archaeon
TTGCGTACAGGTAGCCATCATCACTACCGAAATAGATGGCACCGTTTGACACCGCAGGCGAAGAATACACCTTATTTCCTGTCTTGAACCTCCAGATCTCAGTTCCCGCCATTCCATCGATTGCGTAGAGGCAGCCATCATTACTCCCGATATAGACGACACCATTCGACACCGCCGGTGAAGAAGAGACTTCACCTTCCGTCCTGAACCTCCACATAACAGTTCCCGTCACCGCATCAATTGCGTACAGGTAGCCATCATCACTCCCGAAATAGATGATACCGTTCGACACCGCCGGCGAAGAATACACATCCCCATCCGTCCTGAATCTCCACATAACAGTTCCCGTCACCGCATCGACCGCATACAGGTGGCCATCATCACTCCCGAAATAGACAACCCCGTTCGCCACCGCGGGTGAAGATGACACAACACCTTCCGTCCCGAACCTCCATATTCCCGTTCCTGTCACCGCATCAATTGCATACAGGTAGCCATCATCACTCCCGATATAGACGACACCGTTCGACAACGCCAGCGATGAAGTCACATCACTTTCAGTCTTGAACTTCCATATTACCGTTCCCGTCACCGCATCGATAGCATACAGGTGGCCATCATCACTTCCGGAATAGACGATACCATTCGCCACCGCGGGTGAAGAATACATCAAATCTCCCGTCTTGAACCTCCATATCTCCGTTCCCGTTACCGCATCGATAGCATACAGGTGGCTATCATCACTTCCGACATAGATGGTACCGTTCGATGCCGCCGGCGATGAAGACACATCACCTTCAGTCCCGAACCGCCACAACTCCGTATTGGTCAGCACACTCCCGCTATTGTCATATTCACCTGTATGCTGGGGATTAGCACGGAACATTGCGTACGGAAGTGCGGGTATACCTAATTGTGAACTTGAAGGCCTGGTATTTTGTTCTTGAACTAAAACAGGGTCAAGGCGGGCCCCACAATTTGTACAAAAAGTCGGTTCACCATGAAATGAACTCCCGCACTGCTGGCATCTCACGCTTTTGGTTGATGGAGATTCCGGTGACATGGCACGGGGTATGTCCTGTTGCCGGGTGCTCTTTGTTATGGTTGCGCTCTCCCGTTCTACTATTTCCGCTTTCTCGCGGAGGTACAGTTCGGTGCTTTTCTGCTGGTCCTCCAGCTGGCGTATCGCATGTTTCAATTGCTGGTAGCCTTTTTCTATCGCCTCGATCCGGGCTGGGTCCTTTAAGTCCCGTTCGATTGAGCGGATGAGGTTAGCAGTCTCCGGTTGTTCGACGAGTTGCGGAAACGACACTTTCTTTGAGGGGAGTTCTTTTGAGATGGTTTCCAAGCGTTGGACTGCCTGTTCATACTGCCGAAATGCGGTGATTACCTCACCGGTATTTTCAGGCTGCAGTGTTTCCAGCCCGACGGTGTCGTAGCCTTTTGTCTTCCATGATGCAAGGGATGCTTCAATCTCCAGCAGGGTATCGATGGTGCCCTCCACCACCTGGAGAGTTTTTGTTACTTCGTCGACCTTCCCTGTCGTATTCTTGACTTCTAATTCCTTCAACGTCCCGGTGACCAGGGGTGCGTACCATGCGAGTTTTTCAGCCTTCCCACGCAGACGAATGAACAACGGTTCTGTGCCCTGTTGTTGCCTGGACTTCTCCTGCGGGAGCACTGCTTCGTTTGTTCCGATAGCATACAGGTAGCCATCATCACTTCCGACATAGACGATACCGTTCGATACCGCTGGTGAAGAATACACCTTATTTCCCGTCTCGAATTTCCATATCTCCGTTCCTGCCACCGCATCAATTGCATACAGGTAGCCATCATCACTTCCGACATAGACGATACCATTTGATACCGCTGGCGAAGAATACACCTTATTTCCTGTCTTTAACCTCCATACCTCCGTTCCTTCCATTCCATCGATTGCGTAAAGGCAGCCATCATTACTCCCGATATAGATGACCCCGTTCGACACCGCGGGTGACGAAGACACATCACCATCTGTCCTGAACCTCCAGATCTCCGTTCCCGTTACCGCGTCGAT